>NVVM01000015.1 GCA_002402225.1 Alphaproteobacteria bacterium | reverse complement strand
TGTGGAATTCATGACATTTAATTTTGCCATGCGGGCTATCGACCATATCATCAACTCTGCGGCCAAGACAAATTATATGTCAGGCGGGCAAATCAGATGCCCCATTGTTTTTCGCGGCCCTAACGGGGCGGCAAGCCGGGTCGGCGCGCAGCATAGTCAGAATTATGCGTCCTGGTATGCCCATGTGCCGGGCTTGATTGTTATATCGCCCTATAGCGCCGCCGATGCAAAAGGATTACTTAAATCTGCCATTAAAAGTCAAAATCCGGTCGTTTTCCTTGAAAATGAAATGATTTACGGTCAGAGTTTTGATGTGCCGGATATCGCGGATTATACGGTTCCGCTTGGTAAGGCAAAGGTGGTGCGGCAGGGCAGTGACGTGACGTTGGTATCCTATTCTATCGGCGTAAAATTTTCCCTTGCGGCAGCGGACAAACTGGCGGCTGAAGGGATCAGCGCAGAAGTTATTGATCTTCGCACATTGCGTCCACTTGATATGGATACGGTGATTGATTCGGTCAAGAAAACCAATCGGGTGGTTTGCGTGGAAGAAGGCTGGGTCAGCTGCTCCATAAGCTCGGAAATTTCGGCGCGTCTCATGGAGGATGCCTTTGATTATCTTGACGCGCCCGTCCTGCGGGTAACCAATGCGGATGTACCGATGCCCTATGCCGCAAATCTTGAAAAGCTGGCGGTAGTTACCGATGATCAGATCGTTCTGGCGGCAAAAAAAGTCTGTTACAAAGCGGGAGACAACTAATGGCGATAGAAATTTTTATGCCCGCATTATCCCCGACAATGGAAAGCGGGAATCTTGTGAAATGGCTCGTAAAAGAAGGTGATCCTGTTGAAAGCGGTACAATGTTGGCCGAAATTGAAACCGACAAGGCGACCATGGAATATGAATCCATTGATGATGGTACCATGGGTAAAATCATTGTTGCAGAGGGGGCTGAAAATGTGGCCGTCGGCGAATTGATTGCCATATTGCTTGAGGAGGGTGAAGATGCCTCCGCACTGGAAAATATTTCCACCAGAAAAATTGACGCGCCGGTAGAGGTTAAGGCCGAAGCTGTCCCCGTTGTTGTAGTTGCAACGGAATCTGTTGCTGTGACGGGCGACAGGATTTTTTCATCCCCATTGGCCCGAAGAATTGCGGCGCAAAAGGGCTATGATATTACCGATATAAAAGGCAGCGGCCCTCATGGGCGCGTGATAAAGCGAGACGTTGAAAGCTATAAGCCTTCGGCAAAAACAGCTCAGGCGGCCCCGTCACTGGACGGTGATGCGCCTTATACCGAAATCAAGCTGAGCAATATGCGTAAAACCATTGCCAAACGCCTGACAGAATCAAAACAGACCGTGCCGCATTTTTATCTTGGTATAGATATCGAACTTGATAACTTAATGGCGGCGCGAAAAGAGCTCAACAGTATGTCGGATGAGTATAAAATATCCGTCAATGATTTTATCATTCGGGCTTGCGCTCTGGCTTTGAAAAAAGTCCCCGCCGCCAACGTCCAATTCGGCGGCGATGTCATGCGGCATTATGACCGTTCAGATGTTTCTGTTGCGGTTGCCATTGAAGGCGGCCTGGTCACGCCGGTGATACGCGGGGCGGAGCAAAAAGGCCTGCGCCAGATTTCAGAAGAAACCAAGGCTTTGGCAAAAAAGGCCCGGGATGGCAAGCTTATGCCGGAAGATTATACNGGCGGCACTTTCTCCATTTCCAATCTTGGTATGATGGGGATCAAGCAGTTTCAGGCGGTGATTAATCCGCCGCAAGCGTCAATTCTGGCGGTTGGCGGGGGCGAGGTGCGGGCTGTGGTTAAAGATGGCGTCATGACGTCAGCCATGGTCATGTCGGTAAATCTGGCCTGTGATCACCGCGCCATCGACGGGGCTGTGGGCGCTGAATTCCTTGGGGCGATCAAGACATTTCTTGAACATCCCTCAACGATGCTATTGTGAGGAATAAAGCTATGATAAAAGAAAAATTTGACATTGTCGTTCTGGGCGGCGGGCCGGGCGGCTATGTAGCGGCCATTCGCGCCGCGCAGCTCGGTTTTAAAACAGCTGTGATAGAGCGGGAAAATCTGGGTGGCATATGCCTGAACTGGGGCTGTATTCCCACCAAGGCTTTATTGCGATCCGCCGAAGTCTTTCATAATATGAAACATGCGGCAGATTATGGCCTTATTGCCGAAAATCTTGGTTTCGATCTGGATAAGGTTGTTCAGCGCAGCCGGGGCATCGCGGCCCAGCTTAGCGGCGGCATTGCCCATCTGATGAAGAAAAACAAGATCACCGTTATCGAAGGTGACGGAAAACTTGTAAAAGCCGGGCATCTTACGGTATCAAAAGATGGCAAAAAAGTCGCCGATGTGATGGCTGATGATATTATCCTTGCCACCGGCGCACGGGCGCGGGAATTGCCTCATTTAAAAGCTGACGGCAACCTTATATGGACGTACCGTCATGCGTTAGTCCCCAATGTCATGCCGAAAAAATTACTTGTTATCGGTTCCGGCGCCATTGGCATTGAATTTGCCAGTTTTTATAATGAATTGGGCGCAGAGGTGACGGTGGTTGAAATGATGGACCGGGTTCTGCCCGTGGAAGACGAAGATATTTCAGCATTTGCGCAAAAATCCTTTAAGTCACAGGGCTTGAAAATCATGACTTCTGCATCTGTGACCAAACTGGACAAGAAAAAGAATACCGTTGTCTGCACGGTTGAGGATAATAAAGGCAAGACCCAGACCATCGAAGTTGATCGGGTGATTGTTGCCATAGGAATCACCGGAAATGTGGAAAATATTGGTCTGGAAGAAAATGGTATCAAGATTGTTCGCGGCCATATTGTTGCCGATGAATGGGGTCATACGGGCATTAAAGGCGTTCATGCCATCGGTGATTTAACCGGCCCGCCGTGGCTTGCCCATAAGGCCAGCCATGAAGGTGTGATCGTTATCGAAAAAATCGCCCGTGACAGAGGAAGTAAAGAATTCAAAGACTTACATCCGATAGATAAGGGAAATATCCCCGGCTGCACCTATTGCCGCCCCCAAGTGGCAAGTGTCGGTATGACCGAAAAAGCCGCCAAGGATAAGGGCCACAAAGTACGCGTTGGCCGTTTCCCTTTCATGGGTAATGGCAAGGCCATTGCGCTGGGCGAGGCAGAAGGGCTTGTAAAGACGGTATTTGATGCTAAAACAGGCGAGTTGCTGGGCGCGCATATGGTGGGCGCTGAAGTAACCGAAATGATACAAGGCTATACCATTGCCCGCACATTGGAAACAACCGAGGCGGAATTGATGCATACGGTATTTCCCCATCCGACACTGTCAGAAATGATGCATGAAAGTGTTCTGGATGCTTATGGCAAGGTGATACATTTTTAAATGACAAATAAATACCAGCGTAAACCAGATTGGATCAGGGTCAAGGCTCCCGTTTCAAAAGGCTATCAGGAAACCGTTAAAATGATGCGGGATCTGAACCTGAATACGGTTTGTGAGGAGGCTGCCTGCCCCAATATCGGTGAATGTTGGGAGAAAAAACATGCCACGGTGATGATCCTCGGCGATACCTGCACACGGGCCTGCCGCTTTTGCAATATCAAGACCGGAAAAGGCAATCCGGTTGACCCAATGGAGCCGGATAATGTGGCCATCGCCGCCGGTAAAATGGGCCTGAACCATATTGTGATTACCAGCGTGGACAGGGATGATCTACCGGACGGTGGCGCGGATCAATTCGTAAAAGTTATTCAGAAACTTCGTGAACATGCCCCCAATACCACCATTGAAATTTTGACCCCGGATTTTCGCAATAAACCGGGGGCCTTGGAAAAAGTTGTGGCCGCCAAGCCCGATGTGTTTAACCATAATCTGGAAACGGTGCCGCGTCTTTATAACCATATTCGGCCCGGCGCGCGCTATTTTCATTCCATGCGGTTGCTGGACCTAGTGAAACAGATCGACCCGACCATATTCACCAAGTCCGGCATTATGGTAGGCCTTGGGGAAGCAGAAGACGAGGTTATGCAGGTCATGAATGACATGCGGTCGGCCGATATCGATTTCATCACCATTGGCCAATATCTTCAACCCACGAAAAAACATGTGGCGGTGGCCGATTTTATCACGCCGCAGCAGTTCGATAAATATGCCGCTCGCGCCAAATCAAAAGGCTTTTTGCATGTGGCCTCATCGCCCCTGACAAGATCATCTTTTCATGCAGGGGAGAATTTTGACCAGTTAAAAGCCGCACGTGCTGAAAAATTGCTTAAAGCACAGGCCAAACTGGATGCGCCCATAGACATCGCGGAAATGGCAAAATTAAACCCTTTGAATGATGATTAATGCCTAAATTTACCGAAGTCAGAGATTTTCCTTACAGCAAAAACCAGATGTACAAAATGGTTGCCGATGTGGATGCTTATCCTGAGTTTCTGCCGTGGTGCCAGGGCGTCAGAACCTATAAACATACCGATCATAGCCTGCATGCAGACCTGGTCATCGGTTTTAAAATGTTCCGCGAGCGTTTCACGTCTCATGTGACTTTTACGGATGATCGCATAGAGGTCGACTATATCAAAGGCCCCCTGAAATACCTTCATAATCACTGGCAATTCACCGAAAACAAGGATGGCGGTTGCCACGTCGATTTTCTGGTGGACTTTGAATTTAAAAATAAGATTTTCGAAAAAATGATCGGCGGTTTCTTTACAGAGGCGGTAAGCCATATGATTGGTGCGTTTGAGAAACGGGCCGATGAGTTGTATGGGGGGTAGAGGCTGTTGTATATTTTCTWWKAYNTNATACTCAGAATCCTYGAGAAYCCGARAAAYMWGYYSMMCKRYWSSRASRARKMSMKYSYYYKKMWYYKCMKSAYWWRWGGYSRKTWTTTWWMYCGTTCCGGGGCCATCAAGCTATTGCACAGGATGGGTTTTGACTATAGTCGCCCTAAACTTCTGCCAGCCTATGCGCCTCATCTGAACGCTATTGAGCGATTATGGGGCGTGATGCACAAATATGTCACCCACAACAGCTTTTACAGCACATACAAGCAGTTCGCGGAGGCTATTCTGGCCTTCTTCAGCCGGACGGTGCCCAAAGAGTGGCCCCAATTTCGCGATACAGTCACGGATAACTTCCGAATAATATCATTCAAAAACTTTCGGGTTTTGGAGTAGAGTGAGTATACAATAAAAATATCATATCAATGAATTTTCAARYWRRRWTWTSKYWKKWYMKWWRATKYSRYYMKWWTSRKMKGRKSAMWKAWYRKKMWSRTKYSTRMWRAKYRYTTGGCAAAATCCGGATTAAAAGTTCGCGTTCTGGAAAGGCGTCATGTGGTTGGCGGCGCCGCTGTCACGGAAGAATYTCACCCCGGGTTCAAAAATTCAATCGCAGCCTATACGGTGAGCCTGCTTAATCCAAAAATCATTAAAGATTTAAAGCTGCATGATTATGGCTTGAAGATTGTCGAAAGGCGCGTCAATAATTTTTGGCCCCATGAAAATGGCAATTATCTTTCTTTTGTTGTCGGGGCTGACAAATTAAAAGCTGAGATTGCTTTGTTTTCTGAGAAAGATGCGACGGCTTTGGATCGTTATTTCAGAGATACGAGGATGGTGGCAGACCTCATACGGGAATTTCTTCTGGAAACACCGCCTAATGTTGGCGGCGGCATCAGAGATATTATCAAGGCCGTGAAATATGGCTATAAACTACGAAAACTCCCCTTGGAAGATGAGCGAATAGTCTTGGATATTTTCACCAAAAGCGTTGCTGATTTTTTAAATCTATATTTTGAAAATGATTATGTGAAAGGGGCTTTTGCTTTTGATGGGGTGGTTGGGAATTACGCAGATACGCAAACACCGGGTACGGCCTATGTTTTGATGCATCATGCCTTTGGGGAGGTTAACGGGAAAAAAGGCGTTTGGGGACATGCCATTGGCGGTATGGGGGCCATTACCCAAGCCATGGCCAAGTCTGCAGAGGCAAGCGGGGCCGAAATAGAAACAGATCGGCCTGTCAGTAAAATATTAGTGGAAAATAATAAAGCCTGCGGCGTTATTCTGATGGACGGCACCATTATCAGGGCGAAAATAATAGCGKCCAATGTTAACCCCAGCCTCCTTTATAATAACATGGTGGACAGCAAATATATGCCGGATGATTTTAGGCGGCGCATGWAGCACTATAAGAATGGCTCAGGGACTTTCCGCATGAATGTTGCCTTAAAAGGGCTGCCTGAATTCACCTGCCTTAAACAACWGGGCAGGGCAACAGCCGATCATTTAACGGGCGGCATTGTTATTGCCCCCACCATGGCCTATCTGGATAAAGCCTTTTGCCAATCAARAGAGTATGGCTGGTCATCTGCGCCCATTGTTGAAATGCTCATCCCGTCAACCTTGGACGACACGCTGGCGCCCGAAGGACAGCATGTGGCCAGCCTTTTTTGCCAGCRATTTGATCCGGATACCGATTGGGATACCCACCGCGAGGCTGCCGCCGATACCATCATTGATCAAATTGAAAAATTTGCGCCCGGATTCAGGAAACTTATTCTGGGCCGGCAGATATTAAGCCCTCTTGACCTTGARRKMRYYKKTGGKKTSRMSRRRGRGSMYRWWMTSSAMSKYSRKSTSKSMSWKGATSAKRYSKYSMKCKYGSGSSYRMTYKKSRGYCRYGGMGWWKATCGCYNSCSHDHDMHMRSGSHKBHWHDBBDBVNGTTCCNKCACCCACCCCGGCGGCGGCGTCACAGGCGCGCCCGGTCATAATGCCGCAAAAGAAATTATTCGAGACTTATAATTATTCAGAACAGGAGGATTATGCCAGATAAGTGAATTTTCGTTCGTAATCTATGCTTTTGCCGTAAGGGAAATCTTCGTAGGTCCAGAGGCGGATATTCTTGGCCTTCATGATGATTTTATCGCCGCAGAAAAGGTTGTTTGGTTGAACTTCGTCAGGCTTGATGCCCCGGCGTAATTGGATATGCAGCTTGTCAGGCGCATCCTTGTCCATACGAAATGCACCGGTAATCTGATCCGCAAAATGATGGTCGTGGAACAGGGCGTCTTTTACCACCCCCATATGCAGGCCTGAGCTCAGGCGATCTTTTTGTCGTCCTCTTATGCAAATCAAGGGTAACTTTGGAAGGATCGGAGCGGGTAATTCCGCGTCCTGAAAGGCGGTCAGAATTTCATCACTATTCAGCAGCTTTGCTTCATCGCCAGTCTGATAGCGAAAAAGCGGAATAGGACAGCTTTTATCCAGAAGGCTGACCAATAGCGGGCCGTAACCATTATCATCAGAATGCTTAACCTCCATATAAGTCGAAAGAGGATTATAGGTAAACAGCATGGGGAGTGGGTCATATTCACTAAGGCAGCCAAACAGCTTTTTCTTCAGGGGAGGTGACTTGTTAATGGCCCGGCGGAGCGTAATTGTCTCCAGCGTTTCAAAACATAAATTGAGGCCCAATTCCCCAACCCCCATTGATGACCCGATAATGCCGCTTGTGAGGTCATCCGGGTCTATATTAATCTTTTTGCCAATATAATTTCGATAATTTTCGCCAAATGTTTCTTCCCCAATGATCAAATGTTTATGGATTTTACACCAATCAATTTGCCATTTGCCGGATTCATCCATCAACAGTTTCAAAAACAGGGGGTCACATACAATGATTATTTGATCAAAATGGGATGAAAATTTCTGGATGAGGGCCAAGGCCATATCTTCTCGTACGCTGACTTCGGCCAGCGTAACGCAGTTGGAGGGAAACCGCACCCCCATGGGCAGGCAGTTTACGAGCAGGGTCTTTTTTTGATCAATTTGAAAAGCACTTTGAAGCGCAAGATCCAATAGATCCGGAGTGGCTTTCGCCTGTTTCCAGGTGGTCAGACCAAAAGCAAAATTTCCGCTATGACCAGAACTGGTTAAAACACCTTGCAGGTTGTCTAATATTCCGGGGCGGCATAAATCCTTTAGCGGGTATTTATTAAAAGTATTTTCCTTGGACATGGTAAATTCAAGAGCTGTGAAATGTTCAATGGTTTTGATGTCTTTTGGACCGATTCGGCAGGGTTCAAGCGCATTTTTAAGGGCTGGTGACAAAAAACGCTGTTTCTGAAAAGTCCGGAGCAGTTTTTTTTCACCCATATTCCTGAGCCCCTCAGGGCTGGATTTTCCCAGCATGGACAGTTGTAACTTACGTTGTAATTTCTTGATTGTTTTTTCTATTTTCACGATAACCGCCTGAACCCGAATTTCTTTTTAATTGATGTCGCCAACAATATTTGTACAAGACGCACAATAAGGCCAATATTTTAAGGGACTGTTAAGATAACTCCTGTAAATTTATATATTCATTACTAATGCCTTAATCTGTTTTTTTCAGGGCGATATTCAGTTTTTTTTATATTCTTTCGGTTAGGGTGATATAATATGAATAAGATTGCCCAAGTGGCGCAAAATTATGAATTAAAGGAAAGCGCGCCGCACGTGCAGAACCAAGAAAAGCACCCGCAAAGGGTAAAAGAACGGTTTTGGAGTAGGGATGTTGCTTTTCCCAGTAGATTAGTCGTCGATATGAAAGAACTGAATAAGTTATATCAGCTGCGTTATGATGTGTATTGCCTGCAAAAAGGATTTTTGGATCCTGCCGATTACCCAAACAAATGTGAAACAGATATATTCGATAAACATGCGCTTCATTTTGGGGCTTTTGATCACTCTGGAAATGCGTTGGGGACGCTTCGTTTGGTAAAAAATTCCGGCGTGGGGTTTCCCATGTTAAAACATTGTGAAATAGATGTGTCGGAGGAAATATTACTAAAAGCCGGGGAAGTTTCCCGCCTTGCTGTGAGTAAAATAATTCGCAAAAGGTCAGGGGACGGTGAATATGGTATGGCGTTGCAAGGCGGCAGAGTAGATGAGAAGCCTAAATTTATACCGGAAAACAATAAACGCCGTCATCGGCCAGCTATCGTTGTTGGTTTATATAAAAGCCTGTATCAGGAATCCAAGAGAGCGGGCATAACCCATTGGCTTGCGGTTATGGAACCGGGACTTTTAAAACTTCTGAAACGGTTTTATTTTAATTTTGAGGCTATTGGCCCTGAAGTCGATTATTTTGGCCCCGTACGTCCCTATATGGTCTCGCTGGATGCTATTGAGGATCAGGTTTATCAAAGCTCGAAGGCCTTTTATACATCTTTTGTGAATGGCTTGCCGCCGGAACTTATCAAATATCCTCTGTAACGAAATTCTATGGGGGTAACGCAAGCCTATAAAGCTTTAAATCCATATTATAATGGGGAAAATATATGTGGTGGGACTTTAGTAAAATAAATTCACTCTTAGGGTTATGGTTCGGGTACTTAAAACGAAAAAGAATGGCTTTTCTTTTTTTNCCCTTTGTCATTCTGTCTGATATTGGCGGGCGGCGTTGTTTTATTACAAGAGAATAATGATGGCCGGATTTTTTTTGATGAGGCCAGCCCTGATCGGCAAAAACTTATCGCGCTCGAACAGAAATTCACCGAAACAAATAGCCTTTTAATTGTTTTATCAACAGAGGGCGGTGATGTTTTTGCGGCGGATGTTCGAAACGCAATTATGGACGTAACAGAACAAGCCTGGCTATTGCCATATGTTACGCGGGTGAATTCACTCAGTAATTATCAGCGTATTTCTTCTAAGGATGATGATATTATCATTGAGAGTTTATTTTCAGATGATGTCGCTATATCGCCACAGGAACGCGAAGAGATAAAAAAATATGCTTTATCCGAAACAGATTTAATCGGACAGATTTTGTCACCGGACGGGGCGGTCACAGCGGTTGCCATAAATATTGCGGCGCCCAGAGGAGACAGTAAAGCCATTAACGACATTATGGCTGAGGTGGAGAGTTTAAAGGGGGATATACAAAGTAAATACAGCGGAATATCCCTGTATATTACCGGTGATATCCCGCTGGATAACGCCTTTGCCGAAGCCTATGCTTATGATCTGCAATATTTATTTCCGTTCTTTCTATGTGTTATATTTCTGATTTGTTATTTTTTCTTCAGATCTTTTTTACTTTCTGCTGTAATTTTATTGATGATGATCCTGGTTGTCGCGGCGACGATGGGCAGTTCAGGTTTTCTGGGGATTGACCTTACGGCGGGAACATCTGCGGTGCCTATTATTCTCATCACCATATCGCTGGCTGACTTTGTTCATGTGCTGTCTGCGGTGCGGATTGGCATGAGACGGGGCTTGGATGAAATGGCAGCAATTCAAAGATCCCTTGAGCGTAATTTTCTGCCCATATCCTTAACAAGCTTTACCACATTAATCGGTTTTTTGAGTTTGAATTTCAGTGACGCACCTCCTTTCAGGGATTTGGGCAATCTTGTCGCTATTGGTATTGTCATCAGTTACCTGATCACATTTACCTTCTTCCCTGCTGTTTTAGTCGGGATGAAACTGAGTCATATATTCAAGAAGTCCCATAGTATTTTAACGGTGTCGCCCGGCTCTATATCAGATTTCATATCCAGATTTTCTCATATGTTACTTAAGAAACGGGCCATGGTATTCTGCGGGGCCATATTCATTGCGTTGGTGATTAGYAGTGGATTGACACGCATTGAATTTGATGATGACTGGGTTAAATATTTTGATCAAAAGAACGACTTTCGCATTGATACRGAATTTGTGGTTAGCCATTTAACCGGGGTCGATACTATTGAATATATTATATCCTCTGGAAAAGAGGGCGGTATAACCGATGCGGACTTTTTGAACAAACTGGATCACTTTGGAGCATGGGCTTTGACGCAGCCAGAGGTTATTCACGTGTCCTCTATTGTATCGTTATTTAAGAAAATAAATGAGCATATGGCGCCTTTGTCTGCAATGAAAACCACAAAAGAAGAGCCGCGCGGTATCGCGCAAGACAGTCAACTGAATGCCCAATATTTATTAATGTATGAAATGTCGTTACCGGTCGGACTGGATTTGAATGATCGCATAGATATTGCCAAGGAGGCAACGCGGCTTACCCTGACCGCGCGTGATATGACCTCGGGTCAAATGAGGAATCTTGATTTGCGGGTCAGTCAAAAATTGCGTGAGATGAAATTAATAAAGCCTGACGAAAGTGGAACGGGTATTCCGCTCATGTTCGCCAATCTTTCRGAGCGGWATATAAAGTCCATGCTGATCGGCATTCTGTTTGCYCTCGTAGTTGTATCCGTTGTTATTACGCTGTCATTTAAAAGCCTTTCGCTTGGCCTGATCAGTTTTTTTGTAAATATTTTGCCGATTATATTAGGTTTTGGTATTTGGGGATGGCTCTATCAATATATCGGGGTATCGTTAACCGTTGTTGCGGCCATTGCCTTTGGCATCGTGGTTGATGACTCAATTCATTTTATTACTAAATACAGTAAAGCGATTAAGGAGAAAAAAGGTGATGCCACTGAGGCCCTGATCACCACCTTTATGGAGGTGGGCGGGGCATTGGTAATGACAACTTTCATTCTGGTTATGGGATTTTTGATTTTATCTTTCTCGCAATTTCAGCCGACTTGGGGGCTGGGCTTGATTTCTGCAATGATGATCACGATCGCCTTGTTGTATGACTTTATATTGCTGCCAATATTATTGACAATGTCTCGTAGCAAAATAAGTTAAATTCATCATTTAAAAATTAATTATGATTGTTAACTATTTCCTAAGGCTTTAGAAATGTTTTATTCACTTGTTATTACTATTGTATGCGTAAGAAGGGTATGATCTATACTTAATAAATAAGAATAAATCACTTTACAAAAAAATGTGAAGAATGCTTTAAGGCAACATAAAAAAATGATTAGAATTTTTAAACATTATATTCCCAAGTCTTTGTTTATGTTGGGGGTGGGTGAAAGCTTCATATTGCTGGCGGCTATTTGGGGGGGGCTGAATGTTCGATATATACAGGCGAATCTTACGGTACCGGATTTTTCCCATAATATTATAGAAATTCTGTCATTTGTGGCTGTATCTTATATTGTGCTGCTGGCCACTGGATTCTATCGATTGGAAACCTGCCGCGACCTTAGGGTGACCGCCATTCGCCTGATCACAAGTCTGGGATTATCTTTCGTTATTCTTTCGTTTATCCTCTATATGCTGCCAGATATTGATTTATGGCGGAGTGTGATCATATATGCCTTGGGATTATCTTTTGTGGGTTTGTTAATCAGTCGATATTTTTTCTTGCATATTGTTGATTTGAACAGATTGAAAAAAAGGGTGCTTGTGCTTGGTGCCGGGGATCKGGCCGAAAGGGTTCAGGCGTGCGGCGTCACGGGTTCCAATGATGTGAGATTTACCAATTTTCTTCGTATGAGTAAAACGGAAAACACGGTTAAAATCGCGCAGGACTATGATCAAACTATTCCTTTAAAAAATTATATGCTGGAGCTGGGTGTGCAGGAAATTGTGGTCGCCATTGATGAAAGACGCGGCGCATTGCCCGTTGATGCCTTGCTTGAGTGTAAAATGATGGGGTGCCGTATCATTGAGGCGACATCATTCATAGAACGCCAGTCCGGCACGGTGAGCTTGAAAAATATAAACCCGAGTTGGTTGATATTCTCTGATGGTTTTGGCAATTCCGGCAATATTGATCATATTTTAAAGCGCGGATTTGATGTGATGGCCAGCGGTCTGCTTTTGATATTGACGTTGCCCATATTGATTGTTACGGTTATTTTGGTGAAAATCACAAGCAAAGGCCCGATATTTTATCGTCAGGAACGGGTGGGCTTAAACGGGGTGCCATTTGATGTATTGAAATTTCGCAGTATGACCGTTGATGCGGAGGCGGATGGGGTGCCCAAATGGGCGGCCAAGAATGATACACGTGTGACGGGACTTGGGCGGATTATCAGGTCATCAAGGATTGATGAAATTCCGCAGATATTTAATGTCCTGAGCGGGGCCATGAGTTTTGTAGGGCCACGGCCAGAACGGCCTTTTTTTGTTGAACAGCTTGAGAAAAAAATAAAATTATATGGTGAACGCCATCGGGTAAAGCCCGGGATTACGGGCTGGGCGCAAGTGAACTATCCGTACGGCGCTTCGGAAGAGGATACAAAACGTAAATTAGAGTATGATCTATATTATATAAAAAACTACTCATTGTTTCTTGATTTTCTTATACTCATTCAGACAGTACGGGTTGTGCTGTGGCCCGATGGAGTAAGATAAGCCGTCATGGAAAAAGAATTTGGTGATATTGGTTTCATAACCTTTGTTTTCTCAGGCCTATCTTATATGGCTCTGGCGTTTTATCTTTTGCTCAACAAAGAATATCGTCAGGAAAATATATGGCTGGGTGCTGCGGTTGTTATCAGCGCAATATGGTCTTATGTTTTTGCCATTTCTTTTTTATGGCCGGGAACAATAAGATATTTCCTTCCGTTTCTGGAAACTTTACGGGGTGTGGCCTGGGTCGTGTTCTTTTCTATTTTATTGTCTCGAATATGGACAATGCAAGGCAACAAAGACCTTGGGAAGAAGCTCTTAATATATTTAGGTTGTTTTCTTGCCGTGGTTGTGCTCTTAAGCTTGTTGGAAGTCGCTTTTGTTCTTGAATATGTCGATTTTCGTGTGCCTATTACCTATCAAATTTATAGCAATTTAATTGTTTGTATCGTTATTTTTCTATTGATTGAAAACCTGCATCGTAATTCGGCAATAGAAGGGCGTTGGGGTATTAAATTATTATTATTGGGGGTGGCCGCGCTCTATATATACGATTTTCTTTTATTCGCGGACATTCTCTTATTCAAAGCCATTGGCGAAACTTTATATGATGCGCGGGGTTTGGTAAATTTTATTATAGTGCCCATACTTGCGCTTTCTGTTTCAAGGAACCCTACCTGGAAACTGAATGTAAAATTATCCCGAAAAGTTGCTTTTCATACGGTTACGCTAATTGGGACAGGGGCATATCTGATTGGTATGTCAACGGCGGGATATTTCATCCAAGTCTATAGTGGGAAATGGGGCAATATAATCCTTGCTACCTTCATTATCGCGGCCTTCCTTGGATTTATTCTTTTGATGACTTCGGGAAAAGTGCGGGCTTTGATTCAAGTGTTACTTACAAAACATTTTTTTCAATATAAATATGATTACCGGGAAGAATGGTTAAAATTTATCAACACAATTTCAGCAACAGAAGAACATTATGATCTGCGAGAACGTGTGATAAAAACGCTTGCAGATGTGATGGATAGTCCGGGCGGTGCTCTTTGGCTATGCGATCGGCCTGATGTGTATCAGCTGGTCTCTCAGTGGAACTTTCATCATCCGGTGGAACAGGAAATATCGTCTGATGATAAATTTATAAATTTTCTTGGACAGCAGGAATGGGTGGTTGATCTCAATAATGACATCAATGATGGTAAAATCCAGAAGCATGATATGGAGGTACCATCCTGGTTGCGGGATGATAAGCAGTTCTGGCTTGTATTGCCCTTAATTCACTTGGGCAAGCTTGTCGGATTTGTCGTTCTGTTACAACCACGGGCGAAAAACACGTTAAATTGGGAGAGTACTGACCTCTTAAAAACGATTGGTCGGCAATTGGCCAGTTATTTGGCGGAACAAATTTCGGAAATGGCGTTGGCAGAAGCGCGGGAATTTGAATCCTTTAATCGAAAATTTGCTTTTGTCGTTCATGATATTAAAAATTTAACGAGTCAATTATCACTCTTGATTAAAAATGCTGAAAAACATGCCGAAAACCCGGAATTTCAGAAAGATATGATGCTGACCGTTCAGGATTCTGTCGCAAAAATGAACAATTTATTATCCCGGATTACGGTCGTTCAGGAACCCGCGTACGAAAAACGGGATGAAAGCCTGAATATCAGTCGAATAATGGCGCGCATCGCGGAAAAATATAAAAATCAGGGCCTGAATATCACGTTTATTGGGCAAGAACATACCGTGGATATTTTTGCGGATGAAGAAAGTATAGAGACAATTTTCATGCATCTCATCGAGAATGCGCGAGAAGCCTGCGAAGAAAATAAAACTAAAATAGCCATAGAGCTTTCATGCGAAAGCAAATTTGCTATTATCAAAGTCATCGACAATGGTCATGGAATGGAACAGAATTTTATCAAAAATGAATTATTCAGACCCTTTCGATCAACGAAGAAAAATGGCTATGGCATTGGCGCCTATGAAAGCCGGGAGATGATTAAACGTCTTGGTGGAAAGCTGGATGTGAAAAGTAATAAAGGCATGGGAACAACCATGAAAGTATACCTGCGTTTGGCTGATACCGGCCAAGGGCATAAAAGTTAGGGGATGATGGCTATGACGCAAAAGAAAAGAAACTTACTTGTTGTTGAAGATGATCCAGGCCTTCAAAGACAATATAAGTGGAACTTTGAAGGATATGAAACAACTATTGTTGGTGACCGAGAGGAAGCTTTTAAGGCGCTCGAAGCGCACAAACCTGCTGTTGTAACGTTAGACCTTGGCTTGCCGCCTGATCCTGATGGGACATCGGAAGGTTTCGCGACCTTGGAGGGCATTTTGACGCGCGCGCCAAATACAAAAATTATTGTTGCCAGTGGTCATGGCACCCATGAAAGCGCTTTGAAGGCAATTGCTATGGGCGCTTATGACTTTTATCAAAAGCCTGTAGACCCGGATCAACTTGGTTTGATTGTTGAAAGGGCCTACCGACTTTATGATCTGGAAGAAGAAAACAGGATATTATCGGCTGATACTCAACCCTCCAGGTTCAAAGGGTTGATCACCGGCTGCCCAGCCATGTATAAAGTCTGTGACATGGTGGAACGGGTGGCTCCGGCAAATGTGTCTGTTTTACTTCTTGGCGCAAGTGGCACCGGTAAGGAGCTATTGGCAAGAGCTGTGCATAATTTAAGTGATCGCAAAGATGGAAAATTTGTTGCCATAAATTGCGCGGCCATTCCAGAAAACCTTCTTGAAAGTGAATTATTCGGATATGAAAAAGGGGCATTCACAGGGGCTGCCAAACAGACAATTGGTAAAATAGAGCTGGCGGAAGGCGGMACRYTGTTYCTKGATGAAATYGGTGACMTKCMNATKWWCRNTGCARGTYAARCTKYTKCGGKTKCTKCAGGAACGWRYGWTTGAACGCRTTGGMNRRCRWMAWGWMAYTCMCNGYWGATGTNCRGANTTRTTKSCGCCACACATCAGAATCTTGAAAGTGATATCGCGGAAGGCCTCTTCCGAGAAGACCTTTTCTATCGCCTGAGTGAAATTATTATAAATATTCCGGCACTTGCAGAGCGACGCGGTGACAGTATTCTTTTGGCGAAAGCATTCTTAAATAAATTTAACAGTGAATTGGACAAAAAAATCACTGGTTTCACACAAGAAGCCTTAACCGCTATTTCTTCTTACAACTGGCCGGGAAATGTTCGTGAATTAGAGAATAGAATAAAAAGATCTGCTATAATGTGCAATGGTAAAAAAATCAGCGCGGATGACTTGGAACTTTCCATCAATGAAGATCAGGTAGAAAGTCTTAATTTGAAGGTTGTTCGGGAAAATTCTGATATAAAGGCTATTCAAAAAGCCATGGCACAATCAAATGGCAATGTGACACAGGCGGCAAAAATATTAGGCATAAGCAGGCCTACTTTTTATGGGCTTGTTAAGCAATATGATATGACCATATAGATAAGTTTGAAACTCAAAATTTGACCCAAGTARTATGATGTTAATACTGACCCAAGGGGACTAAAGATGAAATATTATACAATATTTGCAATGGCCTTTCTTATGGCAACGCCGCCGCCGTCATTTGCGGTGGTGGGTAATGATAAAAGCGCCGCATATGTCCGTGACGCCGAGAAGTATATTAAAACAGGGGATGTGAAAGAGGCTATTATTCAGTTAAAAAATGCTGTTGTATCGGATCCAAAAAATCCTGAAATCAGACTAGCTCTGGGGGATTTATATTTAAAAGTTGAAAATGCGCCTTCAGCAGAAAAGGAATATTTGCGTGCTATTAATTTAGGGGCTGAAAAAGCAGTCGTTAATATACGTTTGAGTAAAGCCTATTTGCTCCAGAGGCGGTACCAGTCGGTACTGGATACCCTCAAGATTGAAGAGGTTTCTGAAAATGAAAAAGGTGAAGCAAGCCTTATAATTGGTAATGCCCACCAAGGATCGAATGACCTTGATAAAGCACTTTATTACTATGAGAAGGGTGAGGCCGAAAATGGCAAGAGTGATAAACTTGGTATTGCCATTGCACAAATCTATTATTTCCAGAAGGATGTAGAAAAGGCAGAAAAGAGAGTCGATGAAGCTCTTGCCCTTAACCCAAAGAATGCTAAAGGCCTTGTTTTAAAAGGTGAATTGGTAAATATGAAATTTGGGCCGGAAAAATCATTATCATTCTTTGAACAGGCCATAAAATATGAACCAAGGAATTTATCTGCCTTGTTTAAAGTGGCAGCCGTATTATTTGATTTACAGCGTACCGATGAAGCGCTGGAAAAACTGGATGTCATATATTCGATCGCGCCAAAGCTGCCCTTGGCCAATTATTTGTCGGCGGTTATTTATGTACGGAAAAATGATCTGGATAAAGCAGRGSWRTKWCKRKWKGMRKYMRGRSSRSCTTTWKWTMRTKWYSMYRRMKYRTWKMWMMWGCGCGGTGTTATAAACTATTCACGAAAAAATTATGCTCAGGCTATTTATCATCTGAATAAAATGATCAATATACAGCCTGAGAATATTGTTGCGCGCCGCATCTTGGGCGCGGCACTTTTACGGCAAGGTGATGCGCAGCAGGCCATAAAGGCTTTGATGCCCGTTGTGACTTCCGGAAATGCGGATTCTGTTGTATTGGCGCTTTTGGGAAGTGCCAATATGCAGCTTGGTAAATTTGACGAAGGCACGGCTTTTTTTGAGCAGGCCGTTGAAAGCAAGCCCGGTGAAAGTAAATTAAAGACTCAATTGGCGTTAAGTAAACTGGCCTCAGGCGATTCAAGAGCCGCGCTGTCAAATTTACAGGAAGTCCTTGATAAAGACCCTAATTCAAAGCAGGCGGCAGCTTTTATGGCACTTATTTCTCTACGCGAGAAAAATTATGAGGCGGCCATTTTAAGTGCGGATACACTGATTGAACAATCTGCGGATAACCCTGTTGGCTATAATATCAAGGGGTCGGCTTTTATGGGGATGAAAAAAAATCAAGAGGCGCGGCAACAATTTAATAAAGCCATAGAGGTTGCACCGGATTACCATTCTGCCTCCATGAGTTTAGCAAGGCTGGAATTGCAAGAAGGTAATGAAGAAAAAGCCACTGAAATTTACCAGAATATCCTAAAATTAAACAGCAATCATGCCGGCGCCCTCATGGCGATGGCACGCCACAAAAAAGATAAGAAAAATTTTATCGAGGCGGAAAAATATTATCAACGCGTTATGAATCTGGAATCGAAAAATATTCGTTACAGTATTGAATTTTCAGAATTTTTCATTATTCAGAAAAAAATCAAACAGGCCAAAACTGTTGCGCAACAAATAATACGCGATTTTCCAGACCATGCTGCAGGTTATGAGGCCAATGGAAATATAGATGTGATATTGCGGGATCTGGATTCTGCTGTGCAAAACTTTAAACGTATGGCGACCATTCTGGGAAATAATTCCGGTGCATATCAGTTGCTGGCACGTGCGCAACTGAGAAATAAGAATACCGAGGCGGCCCGTAAATCTTTTATAAAATCAATGTCATTGGCAGCCAATAAAATACCGTTGCTGATTGACCTTGCTGGATTAGAATCGGCTCAAGAAAATTTTGATCAGGCACATACATATATTAACCAGATTAAAAATCTGGATGATAAAAGCCCGATAGGTTATGTGCTGGAGGGCAGATTACTTGCTGCAGAAGGCAAGCATGCGGATTCACTGGTAAGTTATAACAAGGCTTCTGAAATGGGGGCGACGGGTAGTCGTTTCACCGTTGATATCTCACGCGCCTATATTATGAATGATCAGAAGGATAAGGCAGAAGAACTGATGACTTCCTGGTTAAGTCAGAATAATGCCGACATCGGGGTACGCCATATTCTGGCCGGACATTATCTCAATGAGGATAAATATGCATCAGCCATATCACAATATGAGATGATTCTTGAGCAGAATGTGGATAACGCTGTCGCCTTGAATAATGTGGCTTGGCTCTATAGTCAGATTGGTCAGAATGACAAGGCGTTGATGACGGCAGAAAAGTCTTATAAACTTTTCCCTGAAGAGGCGTCTTTCATTGATACATATGCGTGGATATTGGTGCAGCAAGGTCAAAATGAAAAAGGTTTGGCGTTACTTCAGAAAGCCGTATCCAAGGCACCAAATATGACAGAAGTCAGGTATCATCTGGCGGTTGCCCTGAAAAACGCCGGACGAAATGCCGTGGCAAAGAAAGAACTTGAAATAGTGGTTTCAAGCGGTGCAGACTTTTCTGGTATGGAAGATGCGCGCAAATTATTAAATGAGTTGTCTCAATAGAAAATTATATTTAACAGAATTTCTTTTCGTTAAAGGAATTGAGATATTAGGTTTAACATTACGTGAGTATTTTACTTGGAAATTCTATTTCTTAGTCATCGTTTCCCTTATCCGCCCACGCGGGGGGATAAGATCAGATCTTTTAACATGGTCAAGCATCTTCATGAAGCTGGTCATAAAGTCACTGTCGCTTCCTTGGCAAGGTCAGCCGAGGAGGCCACGTCTTGTGAGGGCATAAAAGATTTTTGTGATGATTTTGTGTTGTGCACAGTGGATAATTATGTGCAGGCTGCGCGTATGGGGCTGCGCCTGTTGACTTCCGAGCCGTCATCCATGGGGTTCTTTTATTCATCAAAATTACAAAAAGAAGTTTATCGACTGTTAGCTGAAAAGAATTTTGATCTGATCGTGGTGTTTAGTTCAACGGCGGCGCAATATGTATCCCATGTGACCCATATCCCGAAATTATTGGACTTTTGCGATATGGATAGCCAGAAATGGCTCGCCTATGCCAAGTTCAAAAGATGGCCGATCAGTATGGGGTATCATCTGGAGGGGACAAAACTCGAGCGGAAAGAGCGCGCGCTTTGCGGTCAATTTGACATATGTACCTGTGCCACAGGCTTTGAAGTCGACACGCTCGAGGGGTATAATACCGGGGTGGCCAGTGGCTTTTTCCCCAATGGGGTAGATTTCGATTTCTTCACGCCGGGGGAGGGGGATTACGATCGCCGTAGCATCAGTTTTGTCGGCCGAATGGATTATTACCCCAATGAAGAATGTGTTTTATCCTTTTGCAAGACAACCTTTCCAATGTTACAGAAAAAATATCCTGACGTAACTTTCACCGTCATTGGTGCCGCGCCGCCGGCGAATATCATGGCCCTGAATGATCTGCCGGGCGTGACAGTAACGGGCACGGTAGATGATATTCGCACCTATGTCCGTAAATCCGCCGTTATGGTGACGCCGCTTGAAATTGCGCGGGGAACTCAAAATAAAATACTCGAAGRCATGGCTATGGGCGTTCCGGTCATCAGCAGCCGCACGGCGGCACGCGGCGTTGATGCCGTCGTGGGGGATCATATTCTCGCCGCAACATCACCGGATGAATATGTGGCTCATATTTCAAAGATTTTTGATGATGAGACCGAACGCGACCGGCTGGCAAAGGCCGGGCGGATGAGGGTCACGACACATCATAATTGGCCCCGTGCCATGGCATTATTTGTAAAAGCCATAGATCAATGCATGGAAATTTTCCAAAAGAAAAACCGTTAATATAATGAAGAGTTCAGCCGATGCGCATATTGCATGTATTTGACCATTCCATCCCCTTGCATAGTGGCTATACATTCCGTAGTCGTCAGATAATCAAGGAACAAAGAGCGCTTGGTTATGAAACACTGCATGTGACCAGTAACAAGCATCTGGCCCCCAAAGGCGCGGAAGAAACCGTTGACGGCCTGAAGTTCTTTCGGACAACAGAATATAACAAGCTGTTAAACAAGCTGCCGGTGGTCAATCAATATGAAGTGGTCAGAAGCCTCAAGAAACGCCTTCGGCAGATATTGAAGGTGGAAAAAATAGATGTCATTCAGGCCCATTCCCCCATGTTGAACGGTATGGCTGCCGTGGCCGTAGGCAAGGAATTTAATATTCCTGTCCTATATGAAATACGCGCTTTTTGGGAAGATGCCTCGGTTAGTCATGGAACCTGCAAGGAAGGTGATTTGCGTTACCGTATGTCTAAATATATGGAAACGAAAGTTGCAGAGGAGGCAGATGCGGTCACCGTGATTTGTGATGGCCTGAAACAGGATTTAATCACACGGGGAATCCCGGCGGAGAAAATAACATTAATACCAAATGCGGTTGATATAAATGATTTCTCAGGGTCATCTGAACCCGATCCAGAGCTTCGGGAAAGACTTGGTTTGAAGGGGGCATTAACCCTTGGCTTTATCGGGTCATTTTATGATTATGAGGGGCTGGAACTTTTATTGGCGAGTGTGCCGATAATTTCAAAGAAAATTCCTAATGTGAAATTGCTTCTTGTCGGCGGCGGCCCGGAAGAAGATAATCTGAAAGAATTAACCAGGCAAATGGGCATTGAAAATTATGTGATGTTCACAGGCCGCGTGCCTCATGACAAAGTGCAGGCTTATTACAATCAGGTGGATATATTTGTCTATCCCCGAAAAAAAATGCGCCTTACAGACCTTGTGACCCCTTTAAAACCGCTCGAAGCCATGGCTCAACATAAATTGGTCGCTGCCGCCAATATTGGCGGGCATAATGAGCTGATTGAGGATGGAAAAACCGGCGTTTTATTTAAACCGGATAATTCCCTTGATCTCGCCCGCACCATAATTGATCTGTCGAACAGGCAGGGTGATTGGCCGGAAATAATTACGCAGGGCCGTAAATATGTGGAAGATGTCCGCAATTGGAAAGACAGCATCGCCAATTATCAAGCCGTTTTTGATAAAATTGTACTTAAGAAATAAGAGGTTTTTAAATTACCCACTTAGTCCCCAAATGTCTGCATAGGCATCGAACATGCGTTGCTGGTCAAAATTTTCTTTTACGTGGGCCTTGTTAATTTGAGCGAGCTTTTTCCTTATGGCCATATTTGTGGCTAATTCCCCCATGGCATTACTGAAGGCACTATCGTCTCCTGCGGGCGTAATGAAGGGTTTATTCTTCTCATGAAGCATAAATTTCACATCCCCAACATCCAGCCCAACGATAGGAAGGCCCGCAGCCATCGCTTGATTTAGAGAATTTGGCATCTGTTCTGTATCCGATGAAATCGCGTAAATATCCAGCCATCCAAGGGCGCGCGCGGGATTATCAATATGGCCGGTGAGGTAAATACTATCGCCCAAACCATACTCAGAGATCATGTTTTCAAGTTTTTTCCGCTCATTACCTTCCCCCATAATGATCAGTTTGAAATTTAGGTCAGGATTTTTTTTCTGGCAAGATTTTAACATATTCCGAAAGGCCGTAATCAGGCGAGGCAGGTTTTTTTCTGGCCTCAGCGGTGTCATGGTGCCAATGACAATGGTATTTTCTTGATTGTCTTCGATGGCGGAGAAATTGGGGATAAGGCCTTTCTGGGGTTCAGAAGCATATTTTTCGCAATCAACGCCGTTAGGAATATAGCGAATTTTCTGATCTGGAATTTTCCAGTCAGACTTGCATATGGTCATCAATGTATTCGAGGGGACGACAATAGCCTCAATATTCCTTAAGGCGAGACGCCGGAACCAATTTCGTCTTGGCATGGTATTTTGAGCCTCTTCGGGGCCAAAACCACTTTCCAGATGAATATGACGGCAAACAGGTTTGATACTATTGGCCAAAGCCCATTCCGTAGAGCCCCAATTATAGGTCAGAAGAAGGTCAGGTTTTATTTGTTTTAATATTTTCCGATATTGGCTAATGCGTTGTAGAATATTTCCTTTATCAGCATCACCAATTTCCGGAATTACATAATTTACTTGTGCATTCAGGCGTGTTTCGCAGGCGTAGTTTTTATCTGTAGATAACAACGTATGCCGTACTTTTTGGCCAAAATAATTCATTAAATAAGAAATTCGTATGGGCACACCGCCATGGGAAAAAGAGGGAATCACATGAAAAATATGCGGAATATATGCTGTTTGAGAGTGGTTTGGCGTTGGCGTCATTTTTTTCTTTTATTTTTACAGTTTAAGAAGGTGATATATTATCTTTATTTTGCTAAAATAGGTTAAATTTACTTTTTTTTCAAAGAATTGTGAGATTAAATACTTCTTTAGATAAAAAAGACAAAAAATTTCTAGATAAAAAAGACAGAAAATTGAAGAGGGTGATGGCGTGTCAAGAAATGGTTTATTTATAATCTTAGGTCTTATTGCGGCAATATTGACGTATTTTTTTCATCCATTGATGGTCACATTGGTGGAATTGGTTATTACAGATAAAATGCCGAACGATTTTTTGCGTTTATTAGAGAACAGCGATCTTGTTGCCTTCGCGGGTTATATGAGCATGTTCGGTTTCATTTTTTTCATGCTGTATCTGGTTTTTCCAGTTTCTTATGTATGGTATCATTTGATTTCGGCAGGAAATATAATCAGTTCTTTGCCAACAGTGGACAATCCCGCCAGCCGCACAGACAAAAAAATGTTTTTCTCTAAATTAAAAGGACTTGGTTTTATTGAGCAGCTTGCCATGTCTTACGGCCCATATCTTATTCAGGGCCCAGAAGAAGAAGTCACAGCTCATGCCTTAAAAAATACACGTTTGATCCAAAAGATAAGCAATAAAACTGAAAAATTTAAGATTTCACCCGTTAGGGCAACAGCCCCGGCAGAAATGATATTTAACCTTCAAAGCCTTGTGACGGATAATCTGTTGTTGGGCTTTTTCACAATTTTTGCATGGTTAACGGCGGGTATCGGATTTATATGCTTGGGCATATCCGTTATTTCATTTTCAATGCCGCAAGGCGCGCAGGAGGTTGCTTTATTGTCTGCATTGCAGCCGGGTATGGTCGCCTTATTATATTGTCTGCTATCGGCAGTTATAGTCATTGGAATCGGACGGTTGATTGATCTGATTTTATCCGAAAATGCCAATGCATTGGCCAGAAAAATAAATAGTTTATTCTATCAGGGTGAATGGCCACAGAATATGGAAGAGCAAGGGAATGCCGCCATATTGAAACAATTGGAATCTACCCTGAAGGATACCCTTGATAAACCGATGAGGGAAATCTCGAAAGCGGTTAGGGCATTATCAGGTGAGCAAGAAAAGAAGCTTGATGGTATTTTGTCCAAAACGCTGGAGAATTTTTCGGATAATATGATAAAGAAGCTCGGCGTAGATTTGGGGGCTTTGAATAAGGCACTAACGGACTCGTCCCAGGCGGCGGGGGCTATGAAAAAACATTTCAGTGAAAGTAATACTGCTTTTTCTCAACAGATGGATAAGCAGGCAAAGGCCATTGCCAAACATCTTACCGATATGCAGAAAATACTTAAAAATAGTGAAAAGACGACGCAAACCGGTGCGAATAAAATCATTTCAGCCATTGCCTCAGAAGTTGATAATACCTATTCACGATTAGGTAAATTTATGGAATCCGGTCTTGCGAGGATTGATGCAAAACAAGAGGCCCTTGAAACAGCGGTCAATGATAAGGACAGCATTTTGAAAGATTTGCATAATACGGCAAAAGATTTGGGTACAATTTCAAATGCTTCCGGTCGGCTTTTGGAAAAATTTAATGCATTGGCCAAAGAAATGGACGGCATTTTGACGACCATACAGACAACGGGCGCAAKCRRGMWRRRYRSMAWYTMWGNMGASAYGNKSRYMRACKTRASNYKMGCCATGCTGSMKKTNCNAMRRGCSANATRGSMMSRANRATKAKYGRATTGCCCGATATGTAATCCAAATCGGTATATTCTGTCCATATTTTAGCTCTATAGAAATCGCGCAATAACACTTCGGTAGTTTCTGCTAACCGGAAGTTTCGCACCGCTCTCCAATGTTATTTGGTATTTGCCGCTGCTCATAGGTTCAAGGGAGATGACCTGCGAAATATTGATGATGGTTGAACGATGAACTCTTTGAAATATTTCAGGATCCAGTCTTTTTGTCATATTTTTCATGGTTTCCCGAAGAATATGTGTTTCGCCTTCAGCATGCAGGCACATATAGTCCCCGGCGGCCTCAATCCATTCGATCTTGGCGATATCAACGCGCGTAATTTGCCCACGGTCTTTTATATGAAGGTAAGCTTCATATTGATTACCAGATGAGGTCGTCTGCGCGCTCATAATTTCCGATAATTCAAAAGTGGGCGGATTATCCATGGAACGGATGAGATTGATCAGCTTTGCGTTCTGTTCAATGGTGTTTCGTTTTTGAAGGGCCATGCGTACTTTAATAATAGACTCAAGCAGGCGGTCTTCATCAATTGGTTTTAACAGATAGTCCAAAGCATGGGTTTCAAAAGCTTTTATGGCATATTGATCAAAGGCAGTGGCAAAAATAACCAGAGGCATTTGTTCTTTGGCCAGTGCCTTTACAACCGCAAAACCATCAAAGCCGGGCATTTGAATATCCAGAAAAACCAGATCGGGGCGTACCGCGCGTATTTTTTTTATGGCTTCACGACCATTGGCACAGCTTCCGATAATTTCAATATCCTCATAGGGTTCCAGACGTAATTCCAATCCGCGTAAAGCCAAAGGTTCATCATCAACCAATAATGTGCGGATTTTTTTATTTATCATTGAGAAACCTCGGTATATGGCTCATGCAGGGAATATTCACAGGGCAGGGATATTTTAATGGTCACCCCTTTATCTTCTTGGCTTGTTATTTCAAATTTGCTTTGATCAGGGTAGAGTTTTTTCAGTCTCTCCCGGGTATTTGGAATGCCGACGCCGCTGGAATTATGGTCTGATTTTTCAGATTTATTGGGGCTGATTCCCGGGCCATTATCCGAAAGGGTGATTTCAAGAATTTTATTTTTTATGCGGGCTTTAAGAGAAATAGTGCCGCCGTTAATTTGCGGGTTTATGGCGTATTTAATGGCATTTTCCACAAGAGGCTGCAGAAGCAAGCTTGGTATCATGACCTGTTTGACCTCTTCTGGCACATCTATCACGATATTCAGCCTGTCCTGAAAGCGCACCCGTTCAATTTCGAGATAAAGTGACAAGGCATATAATTCTTCTTCCAAGGTGGTCTTCTGCATGGGTTGGCTGACAAGGCTGAACCTTAGGAAGGCGCTCAGTTTGGTCAACATGCTGTTGGCTTCTTTGGTTTGTTTATCAAGAACCAGCGTGGAAATGGCATTTAACGTATTAAACAGAAAATGCGGGTTCAACTGATAGCGCAGCATTTTAAGCTGGGCCTGATGAGCCTGCGCCGATGCCGCAAGATATTTTTCTTTCTCTTGTTGCAGTTGGAAGTGGTTATTTATCACAAAATATAAGCCAGTCCATGCCATCAAAACAAAAGTATCATAGAGCGTACGATACAAAAAACCTAAGCCCTGCATGGTCCAGTCCGGATCATATAGCTGGTTCATGGCCCATACTTCGACAAAGGAAAATAACATTGAACTGATCACTATACAGATGATGACACTGGCCAATAGGGCCAATGGTGATATATCGGCGCGTCTCAAAAATTGATATATATGACGCATGCCGATAGTGATCCAGAAGCCCCCGATAACGCCCATCATGACAGCATAAATAAATTCCGGCTTTTCACCAAGCGCGTAGGCATTGAGTGTTCTGGCCGCACAATAGGCGATCCACCCTGCGATTTGCAGACTCCAAAACAGCCTTTCTTTATTTTCGATCAGATTTTTAAGTTTTTTATCCAATTTACGTCTTATCCATCGCGGTACTCTTACCTTAAATAATGGGCCTTGCTTTTACCCTTTCAGCTATATCATTTTACGCGATTTTGTAAATATAACTTTGTCYCGAACGGAAAAACATCTCCTCAGCAGGCAGGGCTTCYAAACAAGCTGTGTGGTCTTGNATATAGATGCCCTGCCAATGCCGTCCCTACGGAGGATTCGAGGTGAATATTGATATTTCCGTTACCGTATCAGGCAAAAAACAAAAAGATAAGCCGTTTGCGGTGAAACGGCTTATGAATAAGATGAAATGATGCAGGGGCAAGACCCTGACGTARGTTATTTAGGCATATTAACAATATGAATATCCTGCTGCGGGTAAGGGAAACTGATGCCTTTTTCATCAAATTTATGTTTGATATTTTTGGTTAAGGCGGCTTTCAAGGGCCAATAGTCGCCACTTTTCGTCCAGACGCGAACCACAATATTGACGGAACTATCCGCCAATTCACCGACAAAAATTGAGGTTTCCGGTGATTTCAAAGATCTGTCGTCGGCCTCAATCACGGCGCCAATTTCGGCGATGGCATTATCGATATTGTCATCATAACCAATACCAATCATAAGATCGACCCGCCTTGTATCATGGGCAGAATAATTTTGAATGGACGCCCCCCATATTTGGCTGTTGGGTACGATAATCTGAACATTGTCACCCGTTGCCATCTCGGTAACAAACAGTCCTAAATTCTTAACTGAGCCAGCATGCCCTGCGGCATTAATAAAGTCGCCAATCTTGAAAGGGCGGAATATCAACAGCATAACGCCTGCCGCAACATTGCTAAGCGTGCCTTGAAGCGCAAGACCAATAGCGAGGGAAGCCGCACCAACGATGGCGATAAGACTGGCGGTTTGGACACCAAATTTCCCAAGAACCGCAATGACGGTAAAGATCAGGATGATATATCGCAGGCCGCTTGATAAAAAAGAAGTTAGCGTGCTGTCTATTTTCGAACTTTTGCTGAGTATTCTGGTCACGACGCGTTTGGCCCAACCGGCGACGATCCAACCGATAATCAGTATGAGCAAAGCGCCAAGAAAATTCATGCCATATGTCATGGCAAACCCCATTGCCATATCCGTATATTCTACAGCTTTATCTTCCATTGATAGCCCCTTATGTGGTTTATGGTTAATAAATGCCATTATAAACATATTGTCCTGTAAGGTAACAAGCAAAAAGTTGTTCRTTGTAAAAGRCAAGTTTATATATTAAAGAAAATATSCAAAATCCGTAAGTTTTGACATTTGCGTTATCCCAAGAACACATATAAGTGATTAATTGTTACTGTCATTCGTGTTGTTTTTGTGACATTTTATTGGTTGTTCAGGGATATGTCCTTGGATATTGCAACATAAATTATAGGAAGCTAACATGACTAAGAACATTAAATCCAAATCCCTTTTGGTTGCATCTGCTATGGCTGCTGCGCTGACATTGTCTGCTGTACCGGCGGCACAGGCAAAAGGTAAAGTTGAAAAATGCTATGGTATTGTCAAGGCAGGYCAAAATGATTGCGCRACCGCGACGRCATCATGTGCCGGCACMGCAACAAAAGATGGTCAAAGCGATKCMTGGATTTATGTGCCTAAGGGYACTTGCGYAAAAATCATTGGCAGCAGCCTTAAATCTGGCAAGTAGATTTTTTTGATGTCTGATCCCCTCACGACGGGCAATAATCATTTTGACCCGATCTCGGCCAAAGCCGGGATCGGCCTCAAACCGCAGCATTATGAAGAAATTCTGTCCCTTGGGCCAGATGCCAGCCCCAAAATTGGCTGGTTTGAGATTCATACTGAAAATTATATGGGCGCCGGCGGGCCGCCGCATTATTATCTGGAAAAAATCAGGCAGGATTATCCTTTATCCATGCATGGTGTTGGCTTGTCCCTTGGCACAGCAGATGGTTTGAATCTGGATCATTTGCGCAGAATCAAAAATGTTGTTGACCGTTATCATCCGGCATTGGTGTCCGAGCATATTTCATGGAGTATTGCGAATGGGGTTTATCTTAATGATTTGATTCCGCTGCCCTATACTGCTGAAACCTTACAAATCACCTGCGCGCATATTGACCAGATGCAGAATTTTTTAGGACGGCAGATTTTAGTAGAAAACCCGTCCAGTTATCTCTTGTTCAAGTCCAGCAATATGGAAGAGCCGGACTTTATCAATGAAATTCTGGGCAATACGGGATGCGGGCTGTTGCTTGATGTTAATAATGTTTATGTCMGTTGTCAGAATCATGGCTGGGACGCGCGCGATTATATTTCAMGATTAAAGCCTGAAACGGTCGGGGAAATTCACTTGGCGGGCCATTCTGTTAAAGAATGGCGCGGCCAGAGCTTAAGAATTGATGACCATGGATCGAATGTTTGTAACGAAGTCTGGGCATTATACGAATATACCCTGTCTCTTATGGGCCCTAAGCCCACATTAATTGAATGGGACAATAATATTCCCGCGCTCATGACTTTAAGCCAAGAAGCAGAACGGGCAAATATTCTATTGAATAGCGATCAATGCGCAAAAAAGTTTGGGTAAGAGGCATGGCAACATTGTTTGACATACAGGAGGGTTTTTTATCCGCTATTCTGGATTCTCAAAATGATATAATCGCGGATGAAATTTTAGAGCATGACTTAAGCGTTGGGGGCCTAAGCGTTCAAGAGCGGCTCAATATTTACCGCAACAATACATTCATTACTTTGAGGCAGGCGCTGGCCCAAAATTTTCCGGTGTTATGTCGGCTCGTTGGCCAGCAGTTCTTTGATCATATGGCCGGTGAATATGTGCAGAAACATCCGCCTATAACGCCATTACTAATGACATATGGTGTGAAAATGCCAGAATTTCTGGATGATTTCGACGCCGCAGGCAGTTTGCCTTATTTAGCAGATGTAGCACGGCTTGAGCATCTGTGGAATATGAGCTTTAATGGGCCGGATAGCGGGGGCTTTGACCTTGAAATATTGAACGGAATAGACCCGGGAAAATTTGATGACATCATTCTCAAACTCCTGCCCAATATGCAACTTATGTCGAGTATTTACCCCGTTCTTGACATCTGGCTTGCCAATCAAACGGAGGAGGGCGCAAGTATGACTGTCAATCTGGAGAGAGGGCCGTGCCATCTTGCGATATTTCGGAAGGCACAAGAGGTTGAGGTGATGACCCTTGGTCCTGCCAGCCATGCCTTTTTTGTGCTTTTAGGCGCGGGAAAATCGCTGGGTTCTGCCTTGGCACAAATGACAGGGGAATATCCCGCCTTTAACCTGCAGGAAGCGTTGCAGAATATCATGAGAAATAATTTGATAGCGGGTTTTGAATTCGGGAAATAGCCAAAATAAACCAGAATAGGAAAGCATCATGAGGCAATCACTGACGAGAATATTYACGACCACCACAGGAATTATGTCTAAAATTCAATTATGCCAACTGGCCATATTGGCAAGATTTGTGATGGCGACAATATTCTGGAAATCCGCCATGACTAAAATAGCCTTCAGCGCAGAAGGGGTGGCGGAATTCTCCCTGGCCCAAATTTGGCATGTCATATCGTTGAACTGGACCGTGGCCGACAGCACATACATGTTGTTCGAATATGAATATGATCTGCCTGTTATCCCGTTTAATTGGGCCGCGAATTTAGCCGTGGCCGCAGAAATTCTGTTGCCAATAGCTTTGGTTCTCGGTTTTTTTACGCGCTATGCTGCATTGGCGATGCTTGGCATGACAATGGTCATTCAGATATTTGTATATCCAGAGCTATGGACTGTGCATGCCCTGTGGGCGCTTGCTCTCCTGGTCATTATGAGTAAAGGCGGCGGCAGGTTATCCCTTGACCGGCTGATCTGCGGGAAATGTTTGTAGAAGCTTCATTCGCTATCACCGCGCAGGGCCTTTAATATACTTTCAAAAGGCAGGGTGACACAGGTGAAGCGATTTTTATGATCTGATACCGGCTGAAAGATATTAAGAGCTTGCCATTTATCTTCTGGCCATATTTTGTCATTCAGATCTTTATCAGAGAGGCCTTGTTTGAGACTGTCATAAATGGCTTGAATATTTTGCTCTGTCTCCCCGATTGAACATTCTGCAAGGATAGATGCGCTTGCCTGACAGAGAACGCAGGCCTTTGTTTCATGGGAAAAGGCTGAAACCTTATTCTCTTCGAGTTTGAGATAAACCGTAATTCTATCCCCGCAGAGGGGGTTATGTACGGTTAGTCTCAGATCAGGATTGCTTAATGCGCCGCTTCCTGTCGCTGCGGCGGCTTCTTTCAAAATGGCTTTTTGATATAATTGGTCAATCATGGGGTTATCTTTAACATTAGTGTTTCTTCAAAATTGATTAATTGATTAATTGATTAATTGATTAATTGAATTTTTAGTGGGTTTTTTGCGGTTTTGCTTGATTTGACTCATTTAGTAAATATAAGACTTCTAATAATATATATAGTGTTTTAATTTGGCGAAATAATTATCGCCTAAGATATTGTTTTTAAGGAAGGCAAAATTTACCCATGGCAAATTCGATGATATCGGGCTTCAGACAGAATTTTTTAGGAAATTCGCCCGAATGGTACAAACTTACTATTATTGGGTTTCTCTGTCTTAACCCATTGGTTTTGTTTACTCTTGGATATGAGCAAGGTAGCTACATCGTCGGATGGATGCTGGTTCTTCAATTTATTTTTACGCTGACGATGGCCTTGAAATGTTATCCGCTTTTGCCGGGTGGCTTGCTTGCCTTTCAAGCGGTTTTCTTGAAATTAACGACGCCTTATACGGTCAAACATGAAATTGAGCTTGGGTTGGAAGTGATTCTACTTTYGGTCTTTATGGTGGCCGGCATATATTTTATGCAGAAGCTGCTGATGCTTATTTTTACGAAGGTGCTTCTCAACGTAAAGTCAAAAACCGTTTTGGCTCTGCTTTTCTGTTTGATTTCAGCGGTATTATCCGCTTTTCTTGATGCGTTGACTGTAACAGCGGTGATCATTACCGTTGCTGTTGGCTTTTACGGTATTTATCACAAGGCAGCTTCGGGAAAACAAGGCAGTCAAACCCATGATCATTCCGCAGATGATGCCGTCGATGAATTGCATAAATCTGATCTTGAGCAGTTCCGGTCATTTTTGCGCACCCTCATGATGCATGCTTTGGTTGGTACGGCCCTCGGCGGCGTGACGACTATTGTGGGAGAGCCACAAAATATTATCATTGCGGAACGCGCCGGCTGGGACTTTCTTGAATTCTTCCTTCGAATGGCGCCGATTACGATGCCGGTGCTTGTCGTTGGTTTGTTGACCTGCGTTATGCTGGAAAAAACCCGTCTATTTGGTTATGGCACGACATTGCCAGATAAAGTTCGCGTTATTTTGGAAGAATTTGATGCGGAAGAAAGTGCAAAAAGAACTTTTAAGGACAATGCCTCTTTGATCGCGCAGGGCGTGGTCGGTGTCTGGCTCGTGATTGCTTTAATGCTTCACTTGGCTCCCGTTGGCTTGATCGGGCTTTCTGTGATTGTTCTGCTGACAACCTTTACCGGGGTAACCGATGAACATCAAATTGGTAAGGCTTTTCAGGAAGCCTTGCCTTTTACGGCGTTATTAGTGGTCTTCTTTGCTGTTGTCGCGGTTATTACGGATCAGGATCTGTTTGGCGGTGTGATCCGTTATGTTCTTGAGCTGGAAGGCTCAGACCGGATTTCAGGCTTTTTTATTGCCAATGGCTTGTTATCCGCGATCAGTGATAATGTTTTTGTAGGAACCGTTTATATTTCCGAAATTCAAAAAGCCCTTGAAGCCGGTGTTATTGAACGGGATGTTTTCGACCTTATGGCCGTAGCGATCAATACCGGTACCAACATCCCGTCTATTGCAACGCCAAATGGTCAGGCGGCATTTTTGTTCTTACTGACCTCTGCTATTGCACCGTTGATCCGGTTGTCTTATATGAGAATGGTTTTTATGGCTCTTCCCTATACGATTATTCTGTCTGTTACGGCTTATATAATGGTGATTACCGTGTTGGAACCTGCAACGCAATATATGTATGATAACCATATGATTGAACATCATTCTACCTATGAATTGAAGGATAAAACATCAGATGATTCGGCGCATTGACGCTTATTTATTGTAATTAATTATTTTAAAGGAGATGGGTTTCCCATCTCCTTTTTTTAAACTCAATATCATTCCAAATTTTTTATGCCAGACTTTTATGCTGACAAGAACCTTAAAAGTTAATATATTGATTGCATAACAACTATTGGTATGAGAAACTCCAACCTATGAATATGTAGGGTTTAATTGTTGAGTTGGGTTGGGTTGAATTCTGGTGTAGTTTTCTAATATACTTAGATAAACTTTAGGTTGCCTATATTGGCCGCATTGCTATATTAGTTATATTGAAAGTAACAATGGCTTGATCTGGGAGCACTTAAATAGAAAAGTGAAGTTTCATGGTATCAAATTCGTCTGCAAACATCCAGTGTGATATGGATGATGAAAGTCAGGAAGAAATAGGGGAAGGGGCTAACGTTACGACGGAGCCCCAACACACGGCTGTTTATTTTGATGAAGTTAAGGGGGTCATCAAATGGTTCGATTCTATCAAGGGATATGGATTTATTGCACCTGAGGACGAAAAGGGCGATATTCTGGTTCATTTTTCCATCTTGAAGGATGTTGGCAGGCGTATGCTACCAGAGGGTACGTCGGTTAAATGTTTATCTGCGGATCGCTCCAAGGGTCGTCAAGCGGTAAAAATTCTTGAATATGACCTGACGACTGCTGTTGGTGTGGATGTCGAATCTGAACAGATGGAAATCACCGCTATTGACATGGATGACTCTGAGTTCGTTGAGGCAACCGTTAAATGGTTTAACAGGGTGCGCGGATATGGTTTTGTGAACCGGAATGATGGGGGACAGGATGTTTTTATCCATATGGAACTTCTGCGCAAATACGGTATTGATCACCTGATTCCTGGACAGACCGTTGCTGTTGCTGTTGATGACGGGGATCGCGGGCTGGTGGTTAAAGCTATAAAGATATAGAATGGCTAATGATTTTAGGGCCAGTGACTTTAGGGTCAGTGATTTAGTTCTTGGCCAATCAAGAATAGGGTAAATTGTGACCATTCATTTTTTTTGCCTGAGTAGGCCGGTTCTTTTTTTATTCATTTTTATTAGCACTATTCTTATGACTGACTTTTCTTTTGCCAATGATAGCCAGCAACAGAAGGTGACACAGATCACCTTTGAGCTTGGGGAGCTGTCCATATTATCAAAAGGTCAGAGCCATACATTTGATGTGGAGGTGGCTCAATCATTCGAGCAACGCGCCAGGGGTTTAATGTTCAGAAGAGAGATGCCTGAAAAAAATGGCATGTTGTTTCTTTTTGAGAATAATCAAATGGTAACCATGTGGATGGAAAATACTTATATCCCGCTCGATATTATATTCTTGAATAGAAAAGGCATCATAACACATATTGTAAAATCAGCTGTGCCGGAGTCGCGGGACTATATTCATTCTCGCGTTCCGGTGGTTTCTGTTCTTGAATTGAATGGGGGCGTGACGGACAATCTTAATATTCAAGTCGGCGATATAATTGAACATCCTTTTTTCACGGAATAGCACCGAAGAATCTACAAAACTTTAAAAAAAGAAAGATAGTTGATAAAGCACTTGCCCTATGCAGGTGCTTCTTGTATTAAGCCTAGCACGCTGATTTAATCCAGTCGGGGAGTGGCGCAGCCTGGTAGCGCACCTGTTTTGGGTACAGGGGGTCGCAGGTTCAAATCCTGTCTCCCCGACCATTAAATTAGTATAATAAAAAAGCCGCCTCGTATCAGCAGGGCGGCTTTTTTATTGTCAAGATTTTGTGAGCTTTGTGACATCGGAAAATCACGTTTGTACCGGATAAACTATGCGGCTGCATCAGTGAATAGTAGAAAAGAGGTTTGAAAGAGATTTTTAACTTTCCCTTAAACCATCTTTGGGATAAAAGACATTAAATGTTTATATTGATAAATATTAGGTGAGATAAACGTTAGGTGAAAATTATGACAGCTCGTATTTATTGTCCAACGCAAAACGCCATGCAATCTGGCACGAAGAATTCGAAGAAATGGATTTTGGAATATACGGCAAAAAAGGCTAAAACTCTTGATCCGTTGATGGGCTGGACCAGTTCGTCTGATATGGACGGCCAGATTCAATTGAAATTTGCTTCAAAAGAGGCTGCCATATCCTATGCCAAACGAAATAATGTCGCCTTTGAAGTCATTGAACCCAAGACCAGAAAAATAAAAATTAAATCCTACGCTGATGTATTCGCCTATCGCGGATAATGATAAAGCAGAATAAACACACAGGGCGCCCGTAGCTCAGCTGGATAGAGCAACGGACTTCTAATCCGTAGGTCACAGGTTCGAATCCTGTCGGGCGCACCAATTATTTCAATGACTTAAGGGGATTAGTTAAAATGATATTTATGATTTAGCTACAATATAGCTACAATAAATATTATTAAAAATTCCGCATCCTTATATCCAAGCCATGAGTTTGATGCAGAATCTTGAAAATTCTCAGCATATGCCCATATATTTGAAGGAAGTCCACGTTCTCAATTACTTTTTGTTATATGACTTATTGATTTAATTAATAAATATTATGATACTAAACTTTATCCCCACATTTATTATAGACTTGAAGATAGATTAACTCCGGCCTTGTTTAAAAGCTCGCATCTGTTTTACAGCAATTTCGAGGTCTTCATCAGAAAGGCTATAAGCGATTGTCTGCAACTCAGCAATCATTTCTGTGCATCGACGACTGGCTTCACCAGTTAACGGATTATCAAAAAAATAATGAATAGGAATATCCAGTTGCTGGCCAAGCCGCACCAATGTTTCAATACTGGGTAGGCTGATCCCCCTTTCAAGGTTTGATATGGCCTCAGTTGATCTGTCAATCATTTCAGCAAGTTTTGCTTGGCTCAAGCCTTTCTGCTTTCGTAGGGCACGAATTTTAAGTCCTATATTCTTTGTTATATCCATAACTAGAATTTAGCTACGGAATCACATCTCTAAAACAGAGCAAACTTCATATTTTGTTTGATGTATAGAAGAAAACTACATAAATTAACGAAATATATAGAGTTTGCTTGTAGTTTAGGTAATGCAAATCAGGCCTTAAATATTAATTTTTACTAGAATAATACATAAAGGACATATCATGAGGAATATTATAATTAACCTTTTTATTGGAACCACAACTCTATTTTCCTTGGGACACACGACTGCCAATGCCGCTCAAGACGGTCTCTATCTAGGACTTGATGCTGCTTATGAAGAATATGATAATAGTATTTCAGTAGATGGATTCGCAACAAACCTTTCTTCTTTTGTAAAACCAAAAGGAGCTGCAGCGGGATTCATTCTTGGAATCAGACAGAGCGCAGGACGTTTTAATATGGCCATAGAAGGACGCTATGGTTATACATTAGCCAATTACAACTTAGGCGATGCGACTGCCTTAGGATTTGATAAATATAAATACGAAGGGGGAAATTCCTTTAGCATTTCAATCTTACCCGGATTTCATATTTCAAATGACCTATTGATATATAGCCGCTTGGGATATGTAAGGTCCCAATATAAAGAAAAATTTACTCAGGGAATTGTGGAAACAACAGCAGGGGGCTATCAGGGTGGTTTAGAATATGGGGTTGGGCTCCAATATGATCTCACAGGAAATTTTTCCCTTAGGGCAGAATATACGCGTACAGATTACAAAAATACGACAGAAAGCCTTAATATTAATGGTGTGATTTTTGACACTAGCTCGAATTTCAACCGTAATAAATTTATGTTGGGGGTTATTCTCGGTTTATAAAAAGGCCGTAATTAGTGTTTTGGGTGGCATATGGTTTGGCATTGCTGACCTTGCTCTGAGTTATTCAATAGTCAGCACAAAAGGTAACTAGCCAACCATAGCCCCCGATTTTTTAAATTATTTACCGCTCAAATATTGACCATATATCTAAGGGAACCTCATGAAGGCAATAATATATTTAATTTTATATTTATTTATGTTCAGCAATTCTGCGAAAGCTGGTTCTGTGACATATCACTGTAAAATAAACCATGTTTACGAGCTATCTGACAAAGGTTTTCTCATTTCATCAAACCCAAATTGGCGCAATGTTTTTGAAGGCGGTGAGTTTTCAGTTTCAARAGATACCGGCTCTATAAGAGGAAAAACACTAACAACAATCAATGCGGAATCAACACAAGTTATTAATTCAAGCTCTAATGAAAATTCATTCAAGGCCCTAGCCTATTTCGAGGAACAGATTCAGCTTTTAGAAATACAAGAATTTATATCGGGTAAAAACAAGCCTTTTATTGCATTGTCTATGGGAGGCGCAGGTATTGTTTCTGGTATTTGTCAATGATAGTAGCCATGCCTTCCTTCATCTACAGTAATAAGGAATATCATGAAGTTAATAAAATACATTGGAGTATTATTATTCACGGTTGTTATTTTATTTCTGTTCGTCGCTAATTTTTCTAGTGTATCCTCAAGCTTTGAGTGTGTAGGTAAAGTAACGTCTAAGGGAAATGTAGAGCCTAAAACAATATATATTGTGATCGAGGAGTATCGCTGGTGGGTTGGTCTTTGGAGTGACTCAGACGGCATGGTAAAATTAGAAATACCAAACGAAGTCTTTGAGGTTTACCTTCATGTAATTGAGGCCGGTGAGCAGCTACGAATATATGAATCACCAAATAAAATAAAGGGTAATTTTTCTAAATTAAGCAAAGTCCTCGCCTTACAAACTCCGCTTGGATTTTTCGATGGAAAATGTAAAGTTATCAAATAGAAAAATTAATTTGACTCATTAATATAAAGGTAAAATGGGGGCCTATCCTATTAACTGTGTAAGCGACCATGATATACTCCATGAAAGGGAGAGGATATTTAAGGCGTTAAAAAAGGCTCTACTGGAGCGTACTTTAAGCGCGGAACTGACCGATCACCTTGGCTACGAACCCCACGACCCCAAAGGCCGCAAATCCGGCAACAGCCGTAACGGGCATGGAAACAAGCGTGTCACAGGCGAGGACGACGAGATGAGCATTACGGTGCCGCGTGATCGTGACGCCAGCTTTGAGCCACGGATTATCAAGAAGGGTCAGCGTCGTTTTGACGGCTTTGATGACAAGATCATTTCCATGTATGCCCGTGGCATGTCTGTACGCGAGATACGCGCTCACCTTGAGGAGCTATACGGCATTGAGGTGTCTCCTGACCTGATTTCCCGTGTGACTGACGAAGTAATGGACGAGGTTCGCGAGTGGCAATCGAGGCCGCTTGATGAGGTTTATCCGATTATTATCTTTGACGCGCTCCGGGTTAAAATCCGTGATGAAGGGACGGTGCGTAACAAGGCAATCTATCTGGCACTGGGTTTTACCATGGACGGGCATAAGGAAGTTCTCGGCCTATGGATCGAGCAGACGGAAGGTGCTAAATTCTGGTTACGGGTGATGAATGAGATCAAAAACAGGGGCGTCAATGACGTCTTCATTGCCGTGGTTGACGGGCTTAAGGGTTTTCCTGATGCGATCACCGCCGTCTTCCCCGAGGCCAGTGTCCAAACCTGCATTGTCCATATGATCCGTGGCAGTCTGCGTTATGTGGGCTGGAAAGAGCGCAAGGCTGTAGCAAAGGACTTGAAGGCGATTTACAGTGCGGCAACGGATGAGCTAGCCCTTCATGAGCTGGATAGCTTTGATAAGAAATGGGGTGACAAGTTTCCCTCTATTGCCGAAAGCTGGCGGCGCAACTGGGAACAGGTGATCCCGTTTTTTGCCTATCCCGCTGATGTACGCAAAATCATCTATACCACCAACGCCATTGAGAGCCTGAATATGAGCTTGCGCAAGATCATCAAAAACAGGGGTCATTTCCCAAGTGATGAGGCGGCGACCAAGCTTTTGTATCTGGCCTTGCGCAATGCCGCTAAAAAGTGGACAATGCCACCAAGAATCTGGAAACAGGCAATGAACCAGTTCGCCGTCCTGTTCCATGACCGCTTTCCATTTTCAATATATTGAAAATGGAATTAAACCAAATATGGTCACTTACACGAAATATCGGATACTACCAATAAGTTTGAAATAACGTTGCCTAGTTAAATATCTGGACGATTACACAGTTAACAGGATAGGCCCGTATTTTTTTATGACTTCACCTACTTTTTTATATCAGTCTTAAATTTTGCAGCGTCAATTCTTTTCTTTAGATCGCTTAGCTCACCAATCGATTTAAGATCACTTATACTCGACCCTGTACTTACATATACATTATAAGATTGTGAATTAAAATCACTATTCTCAGCTTCTTCTTTTAGAGTGTTAATTTCATTTTGAATTTGCAATTCATCATCAGTTAAAGAAGATTGGTTACTCAGGTTATTAGTAATCTGTTCCTCAGTCTCCATTACTAAATCTGCGACCTCATCCTGAATAGCCTGCAACCTATATTTTATATAAAGAGCCTTTGTTTTACCTTCTTCACCTTCCGCATCAACGGTAGCCTTAGCCCATAATCCAGCACGAATATCATCACTATCCATTTCAGTAGCAACTTGTGCGTAAAGCTTCTCTTCATTTAACCTTTGAGATCTGAGAGAAGTATCATCTTCAAAGTTACTGGATGGGCTTTTAGGAATGTGAGACTTTGAGGCAACGCTCGAGTTAGGCTGTATCTTTGCCCTTAATGGGTCTTCAACATCTTGATTATTAAGTTGAGTATTTAAGTATCGTTTTCGCATGTACCAACCCCACAAAGAATTGGAAGCAATAATTGTGAAAATAACACTTATTATGAGCCCCCCGCCAGCACCTCGCATAACAGTCAGC
>NVVM01000114.1 GCA_002402225.1 Alphaproteobacteria bacterium | reverse complement strand
CTGGACGCCGAACCCGCCTTGGCCGGCAAGCCAGAAAAAGCCTTGCGCCTTGTCATCAAAGCCGATCACGGGGCCTCTGTCCGCAACGAAGCTGCGCAATCCGGCCCATGAATGATCAATCTTTTTGACGGTCAGGCCAAGAACATCTTCGGCATAATGCGCTGCAAGGGCAATATCAAGTTCTTCTGGCTGCGCATCACAAGGCGGCGAGAGGTCTTCATTGGCCGGGGAAATCAATAGCTTTCCGGCGTCCGGTTTGATAAAAAACTCCTCTTCAAATTCAACAATCATTGTCCAGTCATTTGAGACTTCCCCCTCTGGCCCGTCAACCAGCCCATCAACGAGAATGGCAGAGCGGCGGAGGGGTTTAATATTGATCTTTTCCGCGCCGGCCATTTGGGCGATATGATCAACCCATGGGCCTGCTGCATTGACAAGGATGGGGGCTTGATAGCTGGCCGCGCCATTGCTGACGGTCCATTGATTCTGAATTTGCTGTATTTCGGTGGCTTGAAAGCCCGTGATGAGCTTTCCGCCGGATTTTTTAATGGCGCGGAGGTAACCTTCCTGCAAGGCGCTGACATCCAGGTCATACACATTGGGATCATAGATCGCCGTGTTGCAATAGGAGTCCTGAAGCAGGGGAAATTTGCGTTTAATAAAGTCCCGGTGAACCAGAATGGCATCAGGATTCCTTATTTTCATTTCTTCATAATGTTTAATGAGGCCGCCCACATGGTCATGACCGGCAACAAACATTATGCCGCGATCCCCATATAAGGCATATTCCGAGAAACCAGCAGGCGGGTTCTGGAAAAAAGACCAGCTTGACCGAACCAAGGCATAAAGCGCCGTATTTTCGCTGCCATAAGCCGCCGCATAAACCGCCGCCGAACGCCCCGTGGCGTGATAACCGGGATGGTCTTCCTGCTCAACGACCAGAATTTTCTTGCTCTTGCTTATTTCATAGGCGGCAGATAGTCCGGCAATTCCGGCCCCGATGATGATGACATCAAATTTTTGCATTATATTCTTTCTTTCTGGCCCATCAACAGATAAAWAAATATCCTGTGCCATAACGGAATATTAACATAGACTTGGGGCAATGCCAGACCTATTGTTCAAGCCTGTTGTTCAAAATTGTGGGAATATCCATGAATGAAGCGTTGCTTTTCGGCTTGATAACCTTTGCTTTTGTCTCGGCCATAACGCCGGGGCCCAATAACCTGATGCTCATGTCGTCGGTCATGCTTTTTGGCGCGCGCCGTACTTTGCCCCATATGGTTGGTATTCAGGTGGGTTTTTCCCTATTGATGGCGGCGGCCGTTCTTGGGCTTGGGGAATTGCTGAAAATTGTGCCAGAGGCCCGGTTGGTGGTAAAATTGGCGGGGTCATTATGGCTTTTCTGGCTTGGGGCCAGATTTTTAAAAGAGGCCTTCAGGCAGCATGTGACGCAGAGTAATCTGCCGGTGAAAAAAGCCAGTCGTCCGTTCTTTCTTTATGAAGCCGCCCTTTTCCAGATTATCAATCCAAAAGCCTTGATCATGGCCCTGTCCAGCGCCGGATTATATGTGGGGATTGCGGATGATATTTATCATCGGACGATCATCATTGTGGTGACATTCATTCTCGTGGGCCTGCCGTGCAGCATCACATGGATGCTGCTTGGCCATACGTTAAATCGCTGGCTTGGGGAGGCGTCCCATGGGCGCGTGGTGAATATTATCATGGCCCTGCTGATATTTGGATTGGTGGTTATGATCCTGCTGAACTGAGAAATGCAGGATATTTTAGAAATTATTGAACAATAGAGACAGCTTTGATCTGGGCGAAAAGCTGCTGGCCGGGGCGCAAATCAAGTTCGGCGCAGGAATAGGCCGACACCCGGGCCTGAATCCGGGTCTTTTTCAGGCAAAGATGGATCAGGCATTGACCATTTTCCGTCGGCGGCTCGATGCTGTCTATCTGACAGTCAAAGATATTCAGCACGCTGGTTTGTTCAGGGCGGGACAGGGTGATGCTCACATCTTTTGCATAGAGATGGAGACGAATTTCCGCCTGTTCTTTTACCTCATGATGAGGCATGCGGATCAGGGCATCCCCCAGATCAACCTCGGTCAGATTATGTTCGGTGCGCGCGGTCATGACGGTGCCAAACAAAAGCGTGAAAGGCTCATCACTCATACTGTTGAGAATTTTATGGCTGGCCAGAATGTCCTGAATGGGGCCTTGTTGCTGAATTTTTCCCTGATCCAGAATAATCAGATGATCGGCAAGGCGCGTGACTTCCGCCGCATTATGGCTGATATACAACAGCGGAATTTTCAGTTCAGTTTTTAACCGTTCCAGAAACCGCAAAATTTCGCTCTTTCGGGCAAAATCCAATGAGGCCATAGGCTCATCCATTAACAGCAACCGGGGCCGCAGCAACAGGGCGCGGGCAATGGCCACCCTCTGACGTTCCCCGCCGGATACTTTATCCGCCGGGCGGGTTAAAAGATGGGAAATGCCGAGAAGGTCAATGATATGATCCCTCTCGTGAGGCGGCAGGGGATTTTTAATGCGCTTTTGGCCATAGTCGAGATTCTGCTGTATGTTCAGATGCTCAAACAGGCTGGATTCCTGAAACACATACCCAATGGGCCTTTTATAGGTGGGCAGAAAAACCGTATCAGATTGCCAGATTTGATCGCCAAACCGGATATGGCCGTGACCGTTTTTATATAGCTCTTTCGGATGAAGCCCGGCAATGGCCCGGAGCAGGGATGTTTTGCCAGAGCCCGAGGGGCCAAATATGGCGGTAATACCTTTGACGGGAATCATAAGATCCACATCCAGCGTGAATTCAGAATATGACATATTCAGGCGGACGTTAAAGGCCATAGCCGGCCCCCGATTTTTTTCTGCCCCGGTTAAATGTGTAAACAATTGTCAGAACCACAAAAGAAAAAATAACCATTGTGCCGGACAACCAATGGGCTTGGCTATATTCCATGGTTTCCACATGGTCATAGATTTGTACGGATATAACGCGGGTGACGCCGGGGATATTACCGCCGATCATAAGCACAACACCAAATTCCCCCACCGTATGGGCAAATCCCAAAATAGCTGCTGTGATGAAACCGGGCCGCGCCAAAGGCAATGTGACTGTAAAAAAGCTATCCCAAGGGCCCGCTCGCAGGGTCGCGGCGACCTCCGATGGTCGCTCGCCCAAAGCTTCGATTGCATTTTGAATGGGCTGAACAACAAAGGGCATGGAATAAAGTACCGAGGCAATGACAAGCCCCCAAAAAGTAAAGGTCAAAGTGCCAAGACCAAGGGCCGTCGTCAACTGACCGATAGGGCCGTTTGGCCCCATGGCCATCAAAAGATAAAAGCCGATAACCGTTGGCGGCAAGACCAAAGGCAAGGCCACGATTGCGCCAACCGGCCCTTTCCAGCGGGACTTTGTCCGGGCCAGCCATAAGGCGATGGGCGTGCCAATGATCAGTAATAAAATGGTGGTGATACTGGCAATGCGAAATGTCAGCCAGAGCGCGGCAAGATCGGCATCAGAAAATCCCATGATCAATCCTTCTCCGTTGGCAGAAGATAGCCAAAATCACGTATGATGTCCTGGGCGGCGCTGGATTTTAAATAATCTATAAAGGCAATGGCGGCCGGATTATGCYGCGCGGATTTCAGCAGGATGGCATCCTGCCGGATGGAGCTGTGCAATGCCTGAGGTATCATCCATACAGAGCCCGCCCGCAATATGCCCTTTTCCATTATTTGCGATACCGAAACGAAACCTAAATCCGCATTTCCTGTGGCCACGAATTGATAGGTCTGGGCGATATTCTCGCCGCGCACAAATTTTGGGGACAGGATTTCCTTCAGGCCAAGAGCGCGTAAAACGTCAATTGCGGCCTTGCCGTAAGGCGCAAGTCTGGGACTGGCGAGCGCGATTTTACGGAAGGCTCCTTTTTCAAGAATTGCGCTATTGCCCTGAATGAAGTTGTCCTGAGCCGACCATAGGGCAAGCCGGCCAATGGCGTAAGTGAAACGGCTGTGGCCCATACCGCTGGCCTCTAATGCCGCCGGCTTGAGTGTGTCCGCCGATAAAAATACCTGAAAGGGCGCGCCGTGATGGATCTGGGCATAGAAACGACCTGACGCGCCAAGGGTAAGATTGGCCCGGTAACCGGTTTTCTGTTCAAAAGCTGTAATGATCATCTTTATCGGCCCGGCAAAATTGGACGCCGCCGCAATATTGATTTCAACGGCCTGTGCCGTATGAACGGCGGATAGCATGGTGATCAGCGGGAAATATATTTTCCAGAATGAACTTCTTTTAAACATGACTTCCCATAAATTTTAATCAAGTGAGGCTATTGTTATCATATGAGTATAACGAATAGAATCAAGATTTTAAGTCTTTTCTTCAAAATCCAGTGAGGCGGAATTGACGCAGTATCTTAGGCCTGTGGGGGCAGGGCCGTCCGGGAAAACATGACCCAAATGGGCGGCGCAGGCGGCGCATATAACTTCTTCGCGGGNTCATGCCTAGCGATTGGTCGCGATTGATTTTAATGGCGTCCTTGTCGATCACATCATAGAAGCTGGGCCAGCCACTGCCGCTGTCATATTTKSTGGMTGANTYGNAACARMKSRGCCYGGCAACAGAYACARASATAATTCCCGTCCGCTTTATGGTCCCAGTATTTGCCGGTAAAGGCCGGTTCAGTACCGCCGCAGCGGGCCACCTGATATTGTATGTCATTCAGATTTTTCTGCCAATATTCATCTGTTTTTGTTTCATTGGGTTTTATAGGCATGGGGCATCTTTTCTTATAAATCGAAAATCTTATGGGGATTGAGAATATTTTTTGGATCAAGGGATTTYTTGATGATTTTCATAWARTCRAGGGCCGGGCCATRTTCGAGGGSCATRTATTTYTTCTTGCCCAGACCAAYRCCATGTTCSCCGGTCGAGGTRCCRTCCATCGCGATCGCCCGTTCAATCAGCCGYTGATTWAGCTGCTCTATGGCCGCSACWTCCTCYGGGTTATTTTTGTCATAAGGGATGGTCAGATGGAAGTTACCGTCGCCCACATGGCCGACCAAGGGGGCGACCATATTGGCTTTGGCGATATCC
>NVVM01000014.1 GCA_002402225.1 Alphaproteobacteria bacterium | reverse complement strand
TTGCGGGATTTGTCCGTATCCAGAACCAGTTTTTCATGGGGCGTTCCCGTTCCCGGAAATGACAAGCATATCATGTATGTCTGGATTGATGCGCTGACCAATTATTTAACGGCGGCGGGCTACCCCGATGTTGATAATGARAAATTCCAGAAATTCTGGCCCGCTGATGTCCATATGGTTGGTAAGGAYATTCTGCGTTTTCATGCGGTTTACTGGCCGGCATTTCTCATGGCCGCAGGGATTGAGCCGCCAAAAAGGGTCTATGCCCATGGCTGGTGGACAAATGAGGGGCAGAAAATTTCCAAATCAACGGGAAATGTCATAGATCCGTTTGATATTGTCGAAGAATTTGGCCTTGATCAGGTGCGCTATTTCCTCATGCGGGAAGTTCCCTTTGGCAATGATGGTGATTTTTCGCGCACCGCGATGATCAACCGCATTAATTCGGATCTTGCCAATGAYCTTGGTAATCTGGCCCAGCGYTCGCTCAGYATGATTTTCAAAAACTGCAACGGYCAAATTCCRSAMATTGGKGAYTTYACRACRGAMGAYAAGAAAATTCTGGCSGCYGTCGATGRTTTGCTGCCCCAAATCCGTGAACTGATGGATAGCCAAAGCATCAACAAGGCTTTGGAGGTCATCTGGAAAGTTGTTTCTGACTGTAATGTTTATTTCGCAGGGCAGGCGCCGTGGGCCTTGAAAACCACTGATCCGGATCGTATGGGGACTGTATTATATGTCACCGCCGAAGTCGTTCGCCAGATTGGTATCTTGATCAGCTTTATCATGCCGGATTCATCATCAAAATTACTTGACCAGATTAATGTCCCTGTTGATAAGCGCGGGTTTGCGGAACTTGGCGCGGCGGGGCGTTTGGTGCCGGGAACACAACTGGATAAACCAGAAGGTGTTTTCCCACGCCACATAGAGGAAAGCGTCAAATGATCATTGACAGCCATTGCCACTTAAATTACGGCACGATGATGGAAGATATGCCCGGCGTGATGGCCCGCGCGAAAAATGCGGGTGTCGAGGTCATGCTGGCCATTAATGCCCGCCTGAGCGAATATGGTGATGTTTTGGCCTTGGCAGAAGAATATGACCATGTTTATGCCACCGTCGGCAGTCACCCCCATGAGGCAGAGAAGGAGCCGGGCATACAGGCCGCGCAACTGATCGAAAAATCTCACCATAAAAAAGTCATTGGCATCGGCGAAAGCGGGCTTGATTTTTATTATGAATATGCCCCGCGTGACTTGCAAGAAGCCAATTTCCGGGCGCATATTGAGGCATCCCGCGCAACCGGATTACCGTTAATCGTTCATGCCCGTGATGCCGATGATCAATGTATGGCCGTCATGCGTGATGAGATGGAGAAGGGGGCTTACCCCGCCGTTATTCACTGCTTTACCGCATCCCGCAGCTTTGCCGAGGCCAGTCTTGAATTGGGATTTTATATCTCGATTTCCGGCATTGTGACTTTTAATAGCGCAAAAGAACTGCAGGAAGTTACCAAGATCATTCCGCTGGACAGATTGCTGATTGAAACCGACGCGCCTTATCTGGCCCCCGTGCCAAAGCGCGGGAAACCAAATGAACCTTCCTACGTTAAATTCACGGCTGAATTTTTATCCCGGCATCTGGATATTCCCTATGAGGATTTAGCCAAGGCAACCACAGATAATTTTTATCGACTTTTTACCAAGGCAAGTCGGCTATGAAGATAATAATCCTTGGTTGTGGAACGTCAACGGGGGTACCAAAAATCGGCGGGAAATGGGGGGTTTGTGATCCCGATAATCCCAAGAACAGACGCCGCCGGTCTTCGATTTATGTGGAAGAGCAAGATACCAGAATTATCATAGATACAACGCCTGATTTGCGGGAGCAATGTCTGGATGCCAATATCTGCCGCCTTGATGGCGTGCTTTATACCCATGATCATGCAGATCATACCCACGGCATTGATGATCTGCGGGCCATATCTCATATTATGAAACGCCGCCTTGATGCTTACGGTGATACAAAAACCATGGCGGTGCTGAAAAGACGCTTTGAATATATTTTTGAGAGCCGAAATGGCTATCCCGCGATCCTCAATGCCCATGAAATTACTTGTGACAAATTCACTATCGGCAGCTTGCCAGTGCAGCCTTTTGAATTGATTCACGGAAATGTAATGACATTAGGTTTTCGTTTAAATCACGTGGCTTATACGACTGACCTTAATGCAATACCCGAGGAAAGTGAGCGTTATTTATATGATCTTGATTTATGGATCGTTGATGCCCTTAGGCCAGAACCTCATGCAACCCATTCCCATTTAGCGCAAACCCTGGACTGGATTGAGAAGTTTAAACCCAAACGGGCGATCCTGACCCATATGACGTGGGATATGGATTATGAAACACTGAAAAAAATACTTCCCAATCACATCGAACCGGCTTATGACGGCATGGTTATTTATGTTTAGGGCAATATTTAGGGATTAAAACGTCATCGCATGGAACATAGTCGCAGAAATATAGTYCTTCTTTTTATCAGTCAGGCGATTGCTTTAACCTCTACAATAACCATTGTGACTTATTCGGCCCTGGTTGGAAAAATACTTACCGGCAGCACGAGCATGGCGACAATTCCTGCGGCTGCGGGGCTTGTAGCGGCAGCATTAACGGCCTATCCCGCATCGATGTTGATGAAGAAATATGGCCGAAAAAARGGCTTCCAKCTRGGTGGTGCCTTTGCCTTGCTTGCGGGATTTTTATCATTTTACGGTATTTATGCGGAACATTTCATCATATTTACTTTTGGCGTTATGATCCATGGGGTTTTTCAGGCCTTCGCCGCATTTTATCGCTTCACAGCCATGGAAATTACCGCGCCGCATATGCATAAGCAGGCGGTTTCCTATGTTTTGGCTGGAGGGCTTCTCGCGGCTTTTGTCGCCCCAAGCGCGGCCCAGTTTTTTGAAGCAAATTTTTATCTGCCTATTCCCTATGCCGGCACCTATATTCTGGTAATGGTTTTGAGTTTCCTGACACAATTTATAATATTATTTGTCAAGTTTCCGGAGAATATACCTGAGAAGCAGGAAGAAGAAATAGAGCAGGGGCCAGAATCATTTACTCAGACATCTATCTGGAATATTCTCAAGAGGCCGGCCTTCCTGTGTGCAAGCTTGAATGCGGCGGGCGCTTACCTGATTATGTCTTACGTCATGACGTCATCGCCCATGCAAATCGTTGAATATTGCGGATTTCCGCTTAGTGCGGCGGCCAGCGTTATTCAATGGCATGTGGCCTCTATGTTTCTTCCGGCCTTCTTTTGTGGCTCATTAATTGCCCGTTATGGCTCTGTTAAAATTCTTTTCTCCGGCATGATCTGTCTCGCCGCTTCAGCGGCTTTTGCCATTCAGGGGCTTGAGCTGATAAATTTCTWWGGCTCGCTTGTGTTGCTTGGCCTTGGCTGGAACTTTATGTTTACTGCGGGGACAACTTTACTGCAACATGCCCATAATTCATCTGAAAAGGCACAGGTTCAAGGCCTGAATGATTTTGTGGTATATGGCCTGACCGCCATATCAACCCTGTCATCAGGTTATATGTTAGAGCATATCGGCTGGATGAATATGAATAAGCTGGTCTTTGGCGTGCTTGGGCTATTGTTCATGATAACCTTATGGTATGTTATCATCGAACGTAAAACATTGGGCGCCATTAAGGCCTGATGAATAAGGGGCTTTGATCATGAAATTTCTGCTAAACGGCATTTTGGTACTTATGTTGGCTTTTCAGGGCCAAACGGCGATGGCGATCAATGATCCCCAGAATAATATCATTGAAGTGGTCATCGAAACCGACAAGGGAAATATTGAACTTGAACTTTATCCCGATAAAGCGCCCATTACCGTTGAAAATTTCCTTCAGAATATAAAAGCTGGAATTTATGAAGGCGGACGTTTTTACCGGGCATCACGGCCAGATAATAACAAAAATACCAAACGTAAAATACTGACATTAATACAGGGCGGCAAGAATGAGCAAAAGGAAGCGCGCAGCGCCATATCCCATGAAAGCACATTTCAATCGGGGTTGTCCCACCTTAATGGCGTGATATCCATGGCACGATTAGAGCCGGGAACCGCAGCCTCTGAATTTTTTATCTCTATTGGAGATAACAGCGGATTAGATTATGGCACAGATCGCTATGAAGAAGGCCAGCGTCAGGGCTACGCCGCCTTTGGCCGCGTGACAAGCGGTATGGATGTGGTTACCACCATCCAACAACAACCCACCGGCAACAAAGCAAAAGACGATGCCGACTGGTTCGGCCAGCAGCTTATTAATGATACCGTTATGATTAAGCGAATTGTGGTTAAGTGAGGGGCCAAGGTGATATTAGAGATAAAATGTTCCATAATATAAATTATGCGCGTAATTTATATTATTTATAGGTAGTGATCTTCTGCTTATTGATTGCCCCCCACCACCATATGGTACTGCATAGAAATAGATGACTTTTGAGGGTGAAACTTTTTTATATTTATTWKKGCGGCTAAATGGCATATAGGGTTGCCTTAGGAAATAACTCTATCAGGAATGCTTCTCATGTTGTTTGATTATAAGCCGCCCATGTCCCCCTTGGATATTCTGCATCAGGATAAAGATATCGYGGTCCTTAACAAGCCTTGCGGTTTATTGTCGGTGCCCGGGCGGCAGGATCATATGAAAGACAGCTTAAGCCAGCGGGTTCAGGAAAAATTTCCTGAGGCAACTGTGGTGCATCGGCTTGATATGGATACCTCCGGCATTATGGTGATGGCGCTGAATATCAAAGCCCACCGTCATATCAGTATGCAATTTGAAAAGAGACATACGGAAAAAAAATATGAGTCATACTTATATGGTGTGGTTGAAAAGGACGAAGGTGAAATAGATTTACCGCTGATTATTGATTGGCCAAATCGTCCCCTGAATATTGTTGATCTTAATAATGGCAAGCAGGCCCTGACGCGCTGGAAAGTCTTAGAGCGGCAGCAAGATAGAACAAAAGTCGCTTTCACCCCTGTGACAGGCCGCACGCATCAATTGCGGGTGCATGCACAGGCCATCGGGCATCCCATATTGGGTGATAGCCTTTATGCCCATGAGACGGCCTTGTCCATGGCAAACAGGTTGATGCTACATGCAAGCATGCTGTCCCTCACCCATCCCTATAACAAAAAAATTATGAAATTTACCTCTGATCCAGACTTTTAAGTCATATTATTACGCAAAACACGTGCGGGCCGCGCCGACATGGCCAGCCAAATACTCACCATACCAAAGGCAAGGGTCACCAGAACACTCAGCATCACTGTGCTCACAGGGATTTCCAATGGTAATTGCCAAGACATTTTCATGACAAAATTTATCACACTATAGGCCGCGAGTGATCCCAGAATAATTGCAATGGCCCCTGTCAACGCGCCAAGCAGGATAAATTCTATAAGATAGGCCTTCAAAATATCATATCGCGTGGCCCCCACCACCTTTAAGACGGCGGCATCATAAATGCGTGATTTATGACCTGATGCGATGGCCCCGGCCAGAACAATAATACCTGAAATGATGGTTATTGCCGCCATAACGTCAATGGCACCGGAAATCTTAGCCAGAAGAGCAAGGGCATTACTCAACATATCTGTCATACGAACGACTGATATACTGGGAAACTTCCGGGTGAGCTCTTTGTATATGGCAGTCTCGTCCTGAATGAGGGTTTTTGCCGTCCCTACATAGTTAAAGGGGGCTGATTTTAAGGTATTGGGATCAATCATCATCACGTAATTAATACCAAAATTTCCCCAATTAAAGTCCCGAACAGAAGAAACAGGCATGGTGAAATCGCGGCCCAGAATATTCACGGTTATCTCGTTACCAATATCAAGGGCCATGCTGTCGGCCATATTCTTTGAAATCGACACTTGCGGCGGGCCATCATAATTCTCGGGCCACCACGAACCAGCCGTAATGATATTATTGGCCGGCAAAATATGAGTAAAGGTAATGCCCTTATCACCGCGCAAGATCCACTTTCCCTCAGACTTAACCTGAGCTTTTCTGGCTTCAATGGATTTGATATGGGTAACGCGTCCACGTAAATTTGGCACGGTTCGGTAACTCAGCACCCCTTCCCGTGCCTTTAAATAATTTTTAAATTCATCATGTTGATCTTTCTGAATATCCAGAAAAAAGAAGGATGGGGCCTCTCCTCCGACCCGATCTTTAATTTCCCTCAGAAGATTATGTTCGATGAGCGCAATAGAGGTAAATAAAATCAAGCCAAGGCCCAGAGACATCACGATTGAATTGGTCGAATTTCCGGGCCGGTATATATTGCTTAAGGCAATACGGAATATGGGATTTTTAGGACGAGGCATATTTCTGGCCATTTTCTTTGCCAAAGTAGCTGCCCCTAACAAAATAAGGAAGGCCGCTGCTGCTGCCGCCAAAGTCGCCGTCGTTAAAGGCCGATATTCGGACATATAGATAACGACGCTGATTAATGAAAGCAACATCGCCGCAATGACAATAATATAAGGAGCGGACTGCCTCGCAGATGGCCGTGTGCTTATGGTTTGCCTGAAAAGCCGCGCGGCGGGCACTTGCGTGGCTTTGCCCAAGGGCCAAAGCGTAAAAATAATGGCAACAGAATAACTGTAAAATGCCGCAAGCATTAAGGGTTTTAGATATATGGCACCCTTAAATTCCACGGGTAAGCTGTCTTTTAAAAACGCCCCTGCGGCTATGGGCAATCCAGCGCCCGCTATCAGGCCAAGGAAAATGGCGCCTGATGCGATGAACAGGACTTGAGCCAAATAGGTCAATAAAATCATCTGACTGCTGCCGCCTAATATTTTATAGGTGGCAATCGTATTTGTTTTTTCTGAAAGATAAGACCTGACAGCGTTACTGACACCAACCCCCCCGACCAATAAGGCCGTCAATCCGACAAGAGTCATAAACTGACCCATTCGACCGACAAACCGCCTAAGCCCCGCACCGCCACTGTTGCTGTCTTTTATCCGCCAGGTTTTATCTGGGAAGCTTTCTTTAATGTTATTCCTTAATAAACTTGATGTAACATTCTGATTTAACTTAATTCTATTATGATGCCGTATCAAGCTGCCTTGTTGAACGAGTGAATTATCACTCAAACTATCCATGGCAACAATAACGCCGGGGGCGAGTTGAAATCCCTGATTGCTGGCATTATCAGGCTCTTTTTTAATGATGGCCCTCACCTCATAATCTTCTGTACCCAACTTTACGCTATCGCCCAGATTTAAGTTTAACCGCGTTGCAAGGGCATTGGACAGAAGAATGCCCCATTTTCCGGCCTTTTCAGAAAGTATATCAGGGGAATATTTTCCGGATTGCAGCAAAAGCTCGCCGTAAAGGGGGTATGCGGTATCGACAGCTTTTAAATTAACAAGGCTGCTGTCATTTCCCGCATGGGCCATGCTGCGCAAGCTGGCAATTTCGGACATTACCCCCCATTCCGCGAGGTGCGTCCGTTCTTCATTGCTCAAGCGTTCCTGAGTTTGACTGATTTCCACATCGCCGCCCAGAAAGATTTTCCCATCTTGCCGGATGCTATCAGAAATATTCGCTGTCACAGAGCCAACGCCGGCAATAATCGCCGTCCCAAGGAAAAGGCTGGCGATGAAAATCTTGAAATTTTTCAACGCAAACCGTGATTCACGCAAGGCAAATTTCAGGGCGCATATCAAAGATAGTTTATTCATACGGCAGCCTTGATTTTTTTGCTTTCTTTACTTTCTTTAATCAGGCCATCCTGAATATACAGAATGCGGTCGCATTTTTTAGCAACTTCGGGGTCATGGGTAATTAAAATTAAGGTGGTGTTGAATTTATTTTGTAGATCAAAGATTAACTCAATAATTTTATGTCCGGTTTTGCCGTCTAAATTCCCTGTTGGTTCATCGGCAAAAATAATTTTGGGATTTGGGGCCATGGCCCGCGCAATGGCGACCCGTTGCTGTTCACCGCCGGAAAGCTGGGAGGGAAAATGGGTCAGGCGATAAGACAAGCCAACATGGTTTAAGGCCTCCTCTGCCTTTTTCAAGGCATCTTTTTGCCCGGCAAGCTCAAGGGGGACAGCCACATTTTCCAATGCTGTCATGGTGGGGATCAAGTGAAAAGATTGCAGAACGATACCAATATTATCTCGCCGAAAAAGCGCCAATTGGTCTTCATTCATATGATCTAAAATATGCCCCCCCACGGATACTGTGCCTGACGTTTGTTTTTCAAGCCCCGTGACAATTGATAAAAGGCTTGATTTTCCCGAGCCAGACGGCCCCAGAATAGCCACTGAACTTCCTTTGAATATATCAAGGTTAATGCCGTTTAGAACTTTTACTTCATGAATTTCGCCCGTAAACCTAAGGAAAATATCCTTTAGTTGTAAAATTGCCTTATTTGTCATTATTATCCTGCAAATATTGAATTAATTTCCTTATATGTATAACAGTATAGATATGAATATTATAAAAATTATCAAGATAATTGCGCTTACTCTATTATTTTCTGCGGCAAAGGCACAATCCCTTCTGGCCAATGAATATACCATACTGGCTTTTGGCGACAGCCTGACTGCGGGATATGGCCTGATGGCCGAACAGGGATTTACCTATCAGCTGGAATATGAACTTAATCAGCTGGGTCATAAGGTGACTGTCGTTAATGGCGGTGTTTCCGGGGATACAACTTCCGGTGGATTATCACGGCTTGAATGGGTGTTATCCAGTGTTAAGAACGGAAAGCCGGATCTTGTTATTCTTGAGCTAGGGGCCAATGATGCTCTGCGCGGGATAACGCCTGATATTACGCGCGCAAATATGGAAAAAATGCTGTCTATTTTAAAACAGGCAGAATTAAAAACACTTGTGGCCGGAATGATGGCCCCGCCAAATATGGGAGATAAATTTGGAACAGAATTTAATCGTATTTTTCCTGAAGTTTCTAAAAAATTCAACACATATCTCTATCCTTTTTTTCTTGAGGGCGTTGCGGGGAATGGGGCGTTGAACCTAAGTGATGCTGTTCACCCAAATCCAGAGGGCATTAAGGTTATTGTAAAGAATATCATTCCCTATATCTTAAAAACCGACAGTTATTTTGGATCAAATCCAAAAAAGTAATCCATTCATCGCAGCAAAAAGCGCCTTCGTCGCAAGCCCCTGTTTTCCATCGCAAAAAGGATGCTATTAGTCGCTCATAAGTTTTTTATAGTCTGGTTGCGTGGCATAAGTTTCCTACACAAACTGAAAACCCGGAAGGAGACATGGACAGATGTTAAAAGGAACAAAAATTATTGCGATTGCTTCACTGATGATGACAAGCGGATATACAGCCGTACAGGCCTATGAGCCCGCCAGTACAACTGTTAATCAATCAGTTCAGGCCATTAATATAGAAAAAAATATTTCCAAATCAGACGCTAAAACAATAATGAAGGATTATCTTAAATCCAAAAAAGCCTATAAAAAATTGAGTGTCGGCGACATCGTTAAACAACGAGATCGCTGGAAAGTAAGAATAACGAATAATCAAAAAGTTACAGTAGCCACGAGCTATGTGAACAACAAGACAGGTGAAATTACTTTCAAAAGGTAATTACCCCTACTACCCCTCTTACCTGTCTTGTGAAGCAAGCCCCTTACCCCGGGGCTTGCTTCTTTTTTTGTTCAAAAAACTATCGCGCCCAAGGCTTGTTTCCGGTTATAGTAGTAGCCTGAATAAGCGGGATAAAAAATGAAGTTGAATTACTATAGTGTTGGCGCTGGCCCCAATTTAATAATTTTACACGGGCTATTTGGTTCTGCGAGCAATTTTCGTTCGCTCGCAAAGATTTACGGGGCATATTTCACAGTTTATTGCCTCGATCTTAGGAATCATGGTGCCTCCCCCCATGACGATGATGTGTCATTGGGCGCTATGGCGGCGGATATTGTTGAATTTATGGATGAGCATAAGCTGGATAATTCGGCCTTGATGGGACATTCCCTCGGCGGCAAGGTCGCTATGCAGGTGGCCTTGACTTATCCCGAAAGAATATCTTGCCTCATCGCTGGCGACATTGCGCCTGTTGAATATCCTCATCATCATGACGGCATTTTCGAGGGCATGAGGGCGGTGAGCCAACAAGCTGTCTCATCACGCAAAGAGGCCGRYSRRATTTTGGYGGATTTTGTGGAWATSCCAGAAGTAMGSYTGTTYCTGCTGACCAAYCTGGYYCGGRMKSAAGATAAATCCTTTATTTGGCGCATTAATGTCAAAGGGCTGGAAAGTGGTTAYGAASATMTKKCMMAMRMMCCSWMMGGGMWGCCKTWYSASGGCCCMAGYYTRTTCATNMSSGGGTNSKTTRTCGGAYTATGTGAAAGAAGAATATTTTCCGGCAATTTACAAACTTTTCCCCAAAGCTGAAATTGTCACTCTGGCCGGCACGGGCCATTGGCTCCATGCCGAGAAACCGAAGGAATATGCGGCTGTTACCTTGAAATTTTTAAAGAAAGTTTGAAAAATGCGCATCGCAATCATGGGCAGCGGCGGTATGGGCGGCTATTTAGGGGCCAAACTAGCGGTATCTGGTCATGACGTTATTTTTATAGCGCGCGGCAGGCATTTGGACGCTCTTAAATCAAATGGCCTGAAGCTCATTTCCCAAAATGGGGACATTCATATTAATAAGCCGTCGGTATATGAGGATACTCGGGATGTGGGGCCTGTTGACTTAATCCTGTTTTGCGTCAAACTTTATGATACGAAGCCCGCGGCCCTTGCCTGCAAGCCTATGATGAACCATGATACATTCTTATTGACGTTACAAAATGGGGTGGAAAGTGCCGATATTATATCAAGTATTATCGGTCCCGGAAAAACGATTAGCGGGGCGATATATGTCTCGGCATCGATTCAGTCCCCCGGCATTATTAAACATTCCGGCGGCAATGATACCATCCGATTTGCCGAGGCTGACAATTTACCAAGCGCCAGAACCGATATTCTGGAAAATATATTTGATCAGGCGGGACTTATTGGCCTTCGCGCGGATAATATGAAAGAAATGCTCTGGTCTAAATTTGTTCTTCTCTGTGCCAATGCAGGCTTGGGGTCTCTGACGGATAGCGGCACTAAAACCATGTGTTCTGACCCGGATACCAAAGAAATACTACTGGCGGCAATGTGGGAAGTATTTAATGTTGCCAAGGCCATGGATATCATGCTGCCAGAAAGCATAATAGAGGATATATTAAATCTTCTATTGCATGATCAACAAGAAGAAATGATCGCGTCTCAATGTCTTGACCTTAGATGCGGCAAGATGCTTGAATTGGAATGGATACAAGGCACATTGCATCGATTAGGTAAGCTTCACAACGTGCCGACACCCATTAACAGCACAGCTTATGTGGCTTTAAGAAGATTTGCCTCAGGCTCGAAATCAAATTAAAGCCTTGTGCGTATTTTTTTAACAGCATCAATGATATGGTTTGTGGCATAATTAATTTCCTGATCTGTGGTCATTCGGCCAATGCCAATTCTAACGGAACATTCGGCCTGAGTTTTATCAAGGCCGATCGCGGTTAAAACATGGGATATTTCTGCGCGGCCCGTTGAACAGGCCGACCCTGCGGAAAAGGAAATATTGCGTAGTTCCTTGATCAGGGCGTCACCCTTTACGCCATCAAAGATTAAATTCAGGTTGCCCGGATAACGTTGTTCTTCAGACCCATTCAGTTTAACATTCTCAAGGCTACCAAAAATTGTTGATTTCATTTTTTCAGCCAGATGATGAATATGATCATGATCTTTTGCCATATCCTGTTTGGCGATTTTGCATGCAGTGCCCAAGCCAGCGCATAAGGCCGGTGATAATGTGCCTGACCTAAGCCCTCTTTCCTGCCCGCCGCCATCAATCAAGGTCAAAGGTTGAATATTTGCCTTTGGGCGCAAATACAATGCGCCCACGCCCTTGGGGCCGTATATTTTATGACCAGAGATGCTCATGAGGTTAATATTCATGGCAGATACATCAAGCGGTATCTTGCCAACCGCCTGCGCGGCATCCGTATGAAAAATCACTTCTTTGAGCTTACATATTTTCCCAATGGATTTTAAGTTTTGAATGACGCCAATTTCGTTATTCATGGCCATAATGGAAACAAGCGAGGTTTTAGGTGTGATGGCCTGATCCAATTGCGCCAAATCAATCAAACCGCGAGAATCTACAGGCAGGTATGTCACATCAAACCCAGCCCTTTCCAGCGTAGCACAGCTTTCCAGGACGCAAGTATGTTCCGTCACGGTCGTGATAATATGGTTTTTTGACGGATATACGGCATAGGCTATGCCTTTTATGGCCAAATTATTAGATTCAGTTGCGCCTGAGGTGAAAATTATATCCTCAGGCTCCGCAGCAATCAGGTCGGCAATATTCTTCCGCGCGATTTCAACGCCTGCGGCGGCCTCCCAACCGAAAGTATGGTTTGAATGAGGATTACCGAACTTTGTGGTTAAATAGGGCATCATTTGCGCAAGCACCCTGGGGTCTAGCGGCGTTGTCGCCTGATAATCCAGATATATGGGCAAATCCGTCATGACATTCTTTTCCGGTCATATAATTTCTTCCACGCGAAGATGAAGGCATCGGCATCCTGCTGCGTCGTCTCCGGGCCAAGGCTTACGCGAATGGTTAACAGGGCCTGATCCTGCCCCCCGCCCATGGCCGTGACCACATGAGATGGCTTGACCTTACCCGAAGAACAGGCCGAACCCGAGCTGACGCATAAGCCGTCCAGGTCAAAGGCCATAACCTGTGTTTCGCTGGAAACGCCGGGCATCAGAATGGTGGATGTGTTGGGTAGCCTGTTAACTTTTGCCCCATAAAAATACGATTCTGGCGCATATTCTGCAATTTCCTGTTCAATATGGTTTCTTATTTTTTCGCAAGTTTTCATGGCTTGAATATTCTGTGGAACAAAGCTAACCGCCTTGGAAAAGCCCGCTATGCCGGCAAGATTTTCGGTGCCGGCTCTTCGGCCTGTTTCTTGTCCCCCGCCAAATATTTTTGGCTCCAGCGTGATTTTTTCTAAGGCTATTAAGGCACCGATCCCTTGCGGCCCGCCAAATTTATGGGCCGAAAGCGACATCATATCCACTTCCAATGCCCTGAAATCAACCGGGATTTTACCCAAGGCCTGAATGGCATCCGTATGAAATAAGGCGCCGGCATCATGGCTGATCCGGGCCAGTGATTTTATATCTTGAATGACGCCGGTTTCATTATTGGCCAACATGATAGAAACCAAGGTATTTTTGGTGGCATGCGCCAAGGCATCCTGTAGTTTTTCAGGATTCACAAGGCCATGGTTATCAACGGGCAGAATATCAACGCGGCCTTTAAAATTTTGCTGGATTTGCCCAACTGAATCATGCTCAATAGCAGAAATGATTATATGATCCAGATTTTTTACATTCAGGGCCAGATTATTGGCCTCTGTGCCGCCGCCTGTGAATATAATTTTCTGAGGACGGCAATTGACCATTTGCGATATGGTTTGGCGGGATTTCTCCAAAATAGACTTGGCATGGCGGCCAACGCTGTGGACAGAAGAAGGATTGCCGCCCCTCTTCATCACACAGCTCATTTCATCGATGACTTCCGGCCTGATTGGGCTTGTCGCATTATGGTCAAGATAGATCATTTCAGTTGGCAGTATCTGATTTGGCCGCTCTTTTAGGTGATTTTCCGGCTTTTGGGGTTTTTTTAATTTTATCCAGCGCCTCTTTTGCTGCCAGTTCCCCTTCCAGTTCTTCCACACGGCTTTTCAGGCCGCAAATCATATCGAACATGCCTTCAAGTGATCTTGCAATGGGATCCGGCAATTCGTCTGTTGACAAGCCATAGGAACAAAAATCATTTATATCTTTTTGCGCCGGTGGCTGAACCACCTTTGCCGGGATCCCAATGACTGTGGCATTTTCCATGACGGATTTAACAACAACGGCGTTGGAGCCAACACGGGCATTTTTCCCCACATGGATCGGCCCGAGTATCTTGGCACCCGCGCCCACAATCACGCCCTCTGCCAATGTTGGGTGTCTTTTGCCGCCTTCCAGCGACGTTCCCCCAAGGGTGACCCCCTGATAAAGCGTGGCATTGTCACCAACCTCTGCCGTTTCACCGATAACAATTCCCATGCCATGATCAAAGAAGACACCCCTGCCGATTTTTGCGCCGGGATGAATTTCTATTCCACTGAGAAAACGACCAACATGAGATATGAATCTGGCAAGCGTGGTAAAGCCCTTTGACCAGGCCCAATGTCCCATACGATAGTAAATTAACGCATGTACGCCCGGATAAGATATCAAAGCATCAATTTTCGATTTTGCTGCCGGGTCCCGCTCCATAACGACAGAAATATCATGGCGTATATTATCAAACATTATACAATATCCAATTCCCTCTTGCTTTTCACCCGTGCTTATATGCTATAAAAACCAATGATTCGTCTAGAGTTACAAATTAATATTATTCATATAGGTTTTGCAGGCAACAACGTCAAGGGATGCCCTTGATTACGGTGATCTTATAACCATATTATTTTCAACTGGATAATATTTAAAAGTTTGAGGAAAGATGCGTATGCCTGAAGTTATATTTAACGGCCCGGACGGGCGCCTTGAAGGTCGTTATCAAGAAGGCGAAGGCGATAACCCCCCTATTGCCTTGATTTTGCATTCAGATCCACAATTTGGCAGCAATATGAACCATAAGGTATGTTATTATCTCTATCATTCCTTCAAACGCCGGGGTTTTTCTGTTTTGCGGTTTAATTTTCGGGGCGTAGGCAGAAGTCAAGGGACTTTTGATGATGGCGTTGGTGAGTTAAGCGATGCCGCTGCGGCGTTAGACTGGCTACAGTCTCATAACCGCGATGCGCCCAGCTGTTGGGTCGCCGGTTATTCCTTTGGGGCATGGATCAGCATGCAGCTTCTTATGCGGCGTCCTGAAATTCAGGGGTTTTTATCTGTGTCTCCGCCGGCTAACTTATATGACTTCAGTTTTCTTGCGCCCTGCCCGGCTTCGGGTCAGATCATACAAGGGACGGCGGATACCGTTGTATCCGAGGCTTCGGTGCAAAGGTTTGTTGACAAGCTCAAAACACAGAAAAGTATTGATATTCAGTATGAAAGAATTGAGGGTGCCGATCATTTATATGTGGATTATCACGCCCCGCTGGTACAGGAAATCGATAAATATCTGACGGCACGTTTAGGCTATTAATCTTTTTTTGGGCCTGTATAATTGAGGCCTGTATAATTTTCCTCCGGTGGAGGGCTGATAAATGCCGGTTGTTTCCGGAAATGTTATGGGCAGGTATAAGAGGTGACGGCAGGCCAGGAAAGCAAAGGCTTCTGCTTCCAATGCATCACCGCGCCAGCCAATTTTTTCTACGGAATCAACGGGTATACCCCCCTCTTTAAGTTTCGACATTAACGTCTTATTATGCCGCCCGCCCCCGCATATATAAATATATTCTGTTTTTTGCGGGCAATGTTCAAGGGCAATCTGGATTGTTTTTACGGTAAAATCCAATAAAGTGGCGGCCCCGTCTTCAAGTGACAGACTCTCTAGCCCCATGACATTAAAGCCCAGACGATCAAGTGATTTTGGCGGCGGCTGAGTGAAATATTCATTTTYCAGCMATTYTKTGACCAGATCATGATCAATCTTTCCTTTTGCCGCCAGTGCGCCGTCARTATCCATGGGCTGMCCCGTATTTTTTTTGACCCAATCATCTATAAAAGCATTACCCGGCCCCGTATCAAACGCCAGCATCTGTTGCGCGCCATCGTTATGAAGCCAGGTCACATTACTTACCCCGCCAATATTTATGAGGGCAATGGGCCATTCCACCTCAAGGCCTTGATCCACGCGGGTTTTAATCAGCGCCTGATGGTAAATAGGCACCAGCGGCGCCCCCTGCCCGCCATTTTCCACATCATGGCGCCTGAAATCATTCACGACGGGAATATTCACCATATTGGCCAGATGTTGACCATCCCCGATCTGCCAGCTCCAGCCCTGATCCGGTCGATGCAGCAAGGTTTGACCATGAAAACCCACCACATCAATATCTTTTGGATTCAGTTTATTTTCCGATAAAATTTTCCTGACAGCCTCTGCATGAATATTGGTGAGTTTTGTCTCTAACTGGTTCAGATTTTCATTCTGCAAAACAGGGCTCCCAAGCCGCACCGCCTCTGTCATGGCGCTGGCAATGTTCCGGCGCATGTCCGGGGAATATGGCAAATGAACCATTTTGCCAACGGCCTTTGCGGTATGAGCATTAGTTTTAATCAAGGCACAATCCACCCCGTCCATGGATGTTCCGCTCATTAACCCGATAGCCAAAAATTGTTTTTTAGAAAAACTCACTTTAAATTTCCATTTTTTATTTTGTAAAGTTATGCTACATGATGCGCCATAATACTGCATCTGTTTATTAAAAAAGAAAATAAAATGACAAACGATATTGATAATTTCAGCCCTAATTCCGATTTTCTGAAAATGATGAAAGATCGGGGTTATATTCACCAATGTACTGACCTTGAGGCATTGGACCAGAAATTATCCAAAAATATTGTTGCGGCCTATATCGGCTTTGATTGTACGGCCACAAGTCTGCATGTGGGGTCATTGGTGCAGATTATGATGTTGAGAAACTTACAGAAAAACGGCCATAAACCCATTGTTCTCATGGGCGGCGGCACGACCCGTATCGGGGACCCCACGGGGCGGGACGAATCTCGGAAAATGCTGACCGATGAAGATATAAACACCAATATGGACGGTATTCGCACCGTATTTGAAAAATACCTGACCTTCGGAGACGGGCCTACGGACGCCGTCATGGTCAATAATGCTGATTGGCTGGAAAAGCTAAGCTATATTGATTTTCTGCGTGATATGGGCCCCCATTTCACCATTAACCGCATGTTGACATTCGATAGTGTTAAGCTGAGACTTGAACGTGAACAGCCCATGACATTTCTTGAATTCAATTATATGATACTACAGGCCTATGATTATCTGGAACTGGGCCGCAAATATGATTGTAGCCTGCAAATGGGCGGGTCCGATCAATGGGGTAATATTATCAACGGCGTTGAATTAAACCGGCGCGTAGACCGCAATGAAGTTTACGGCTTGACAACCCCGCTCGTTACCCTTGCAAACGGCCAGAAAATGGGCAAAAGCATGAGCGGTGCGGTTTGGCTAAATGATGACATGCTCTCGTCCTACGACTTTTGGCAATTTTGGCGAAATACGGCGGATGCTGATGTGGGCAGATTTTTGCGGTTATTCACAGAATTGCCATTGACAGAGATAGAACGTCTTGAAAGCCTCGAAGGTTCAGAAATTAACGAGGCCAAGAAGATACTCGCCAATGAAGCAACAACATTATGCCACGGCGCCGCAGCGGCCCAAAATGCCTCTGAGATTGCCCGGCAGGCCTTTGAGCAGAAATCGCTTTCTGCTGACCTTCCAACGGTATCAGTGGTTAAAGCTGACCTCGAAACAGGCATTCAGGTGAGCGATCTGTATATAACAGCAGGACTGACCCAATCAAAAGGCGAAGCCCGCAGGTTGATTAAGCAAGGCGGGGCAAAGATTAATGACGAAAAAATTTCTGATGGTGAGCTTCTGGTTACAATGGCTCAGCTGAATTCTGAAGGCACCATTAAATTGTCCGCTGGCAAGAAAAAACACGTTCTAGTCAAACCTGAATGATATCTTATATGGGATATCATTCAGGTTTCGGTTCTGGCTTAATTTTTGACTGTCCTCCAGAAGTGCTTTTTGTATTTGGTATTATTTTCTGCATTTCCTCGGCTTGCTCACGGAGAGTCTTTTTCTTGCCGCCAATCGCCGTGAAAATCTTTCGGAAAATACCCGGTGCAAGAACCGCCAAGGGATTAATGTTAATCTGCGGATCATCGAGCGGGCCGCTAATGGTATAGGTTGCGGAGAATATTCCTTCCCCTTTTCCTCCCGTCAGAATAGTTCCTATGAGCGGAATATTGCCCAACAATGAATTGATACCGTATGCCGGAACGAGCGTGCCGGATATATTCATTTCATCATAAACCTGGTCGATCACACCCTCTATCGTCATGCCAAGCATGGGCCCCCGCGCGCGCGCGTCACTGATTTCCATAACACCATTTGATGTTCGAAAAGTCATATCAAAATTATTAAAAGAAAGCCCGCCCTTATTGAGTTCTTCCCGTGCTTTTATAAACTTTTTTTCATCCAGAAGTTTGGAAAATCCAGGGGATTCAATAACTTTAAATTTTGTAATTTTTGCCTGGCCCCCAAGGGAAATACCATGCTCATGCTTTACCATATCAGCGTTGAGTGTCATATCCCCGCCAACGCCAAGGTTAAATACCCCCAGTCCCCGCAAGGCCTCCCCCGCGTCATCACTGTTAAATAGTAGCTTGCGATTGTCCCCCTCAGGATAAACACTGACTGTTACATTGTTATTTTCGTGAATTTTACCTTCAAGGTTAACATGGGTAAAATCTTGTTTTCGATAGATGGCCGACAATATTACCTTGCTAATTCTGACATTGTTTTTTGCCAGAAGATCATCAATTTCGGCCTCCACATTAAAGTCTGGCAAGGAGACCTTTTCCTCATCACTATCCGTAGACATTATAATATCTATAAGCGAGGCGGCATTAAAAGCCTTGCCAGTGATTGTGGATGCATAGTATTTTTTTTCTGCATCCCATTGCATCAGCATTTTGATATCGGTATCCGACATGACAAGACTTGGAATAGAAAAGCGGGTAACCATATCGTCAACCATATCCAGCTCCAGATTGGCGACAAGGCTTTCGCTTTGCAGAAGAATATTGGATATAGTAAGATGGCCATCGCCCTTAAATGTTAAGTCAAAATCAACATGGCCTGCTTTGCCTTTTGGCTTTTCCCATCCAATCGGATCAAAATTGCTGAGGCTGTTGATCAGGTTAAACTGGCCATTTCCCTTCTTGATAGCGCCGCCTTTACCATAAAGGGTTAAATCAATTTCTACGGGCCCATCAATATAAGGGTCAAAGGGTAAATGTAATTGTTCCCATTGGGCGCCCTCTATGAAACCATTGATAATGTATTTTGTTGGAAAATCTTCACTGTCGCCAAAATTCTCCAGCCAATTTGCCGTAAACGCCACACCATTCAGGATAATATTCCCTTCGGCGGTAATCCCGTCACCATTAACGAATAACTGCAAATCACCATCATTAATGCCAAGGCTGTCATTGAGGACCGGAATGGAGAGCTGGTGAATATCCGCCTTTACATCGAATGTCACRTCTTTGAGGCGAACYTTTTTAAGAAGCGGGAAACTCAAGGACAATTCGGCKGTTGCTTGCCCTGTTATGCTGCCTTGCTTAATGCCATATTTTGACGGATAACCCAGCGGTTTATGGTCAATCACGCGCAAGATCTCTTCAAGAGTTCCCTCAAGTTCAAGGGTAATATCTGCTACCCCCTTGCCTTTAATATGAATGTCTGAAAATAAAAGATCGGCCCTATTGATGACCAGTTGTTCAATATAGCCCCCCCCGGCTTTCAGATGGAAACTTTGTAAATTTAGTTCGGCATGTCCGGACATGCCGCTTAATATAGGCATTGGGCGCAGGTAATGAGCGCTGATATTCTTGAAATCAAATTTAAAGGTCACACTATCCGCTGGCAAGCCGGCATTATTTTGTGGGCTTGGCCACATCTGTGGTTCTATATAGACATCAAGCTTGCCTTTTGGGACAATTCCAGCGTCAATATTTTTTGCGATCCAGTCATAGGCCCCTTTGCCAAATCGCCCCGGCCAATATGTTTTTAAATCGGCGAAAGGTAAATCTGTAATATCTGCCTTGATTGCAATGCCCGGCCTGTCAGTTGGGCCATATAACATCCCCGTACCACTCACATAAGTTTGACCAAGTTGAAGTGAAATTTCTTCCAGGAAAATTGTATCTTCACTTCTATTTACATAACCGCTCAATGCCGCAGATGTGATTTTCAGGGGTTCAGGATATATTTCAGTCGGGTTGATGGTTCCCTCATCAAGGGAAATGCTGAACGTCATAACGGGGATTTTAAAATCCCGATCAATCGTAAAGTCAATTTTGCCCTTTGCGGGAATATCAAGATTTGATAAGCCAGACAGGGCGTCAACTTTCCCCACCAATGCGGCTGGGCGCAATTCAGAAAAATGTAAGCTGGTGACAACTTCCTTTCTGGCATTGTCAAAAACAAGCGAAACATCAATTGGCATAGCATTGCTCTGAGGCATTTCTATATTGCCAAGCATCCGAACGTTTAATCCAAAACTGGTTCTGCGTAAATTAAGATGGGCTTCCGGTATTTGCCATATCTGACCGGATAACTGATCTGTGAGGGTTATTTTTGTGCCCAGCAAGGAAAATTGACCGAGATATCCTGTTGCTACAGACGTCTTTGGGGGAGAAAGCAGTTCCTTGGCAATTTTAAAGGGCAAAATTTCCGAATTTTGAAGCTCTTCTATTAAAGCCTCAAGTTTTTCCATAAAGGGCCTGTTGTCTGTGGATGTCCAGACATCCGGACCAAATGTGTAATCAATGGATAGGCCAAAAATTTCAATGTCCGTGGGGGCGAGCAAGCCCCGCATCATGGCAAGACCACTGAAACGCATGCCTGCTTCGGGGACATTTAAGATGAAATCAGTTTTTTTATCAATGATCTCAACTTCATAAAAGGTAACCTGAAGTCCGCTTGTCCTGCCATAATCCGCCGCCTCTTTTTTACGCCAAACCAAAACGGCATCACGGAAATCAAAGCTGACGTCCTTTTGGTTCAGAACCAAAGCACGTTTCAAATAATCTCCTGCCCAATCCAGCGCAATTGGCCCAATACTCAAGCGCCAACCGAGCAATATGATCACTAAGGCAAGCAGCGAAAATAAAACCAATGGTATTTTTAATGTTAAGGCGTATCGTTTCAAAATAATATTCTCTATACTTGACTATAAACCGGGCCAGAGAAGCATAACCCACCCTATAGAGCAAAAGTTTGACCTAATTAAGGTATATTTTCATGAAGGCAACTTATCCTTTTTATCCACAGGCTTTTAACAAAGAACTTGGTGAAAGCAAACTTGCTGATTTCATAGAATATTGCCGCGACCAACAAGTAACAGATATTGTTGCATTATTTAATAAAAATAACCATCGTGATCTATTATCTGCTGTCTTTTCCAACAGCCCCTATTTATCTCGCCTGCTGACCAGGGATATGCATTTTACCAGACGATTACTTTCGGAAGATTTTGAGGTGCTGTTTGAAGAGGTCATCGAGGATTTGACCAAAAACTTGCCTGTTACAAAAGATATCAAGCAGATCATGCGGCATTTAAGGCTGGCAAAAGCGCGGGTGGCCTTGATTACTTCTTTTGCTGACCTTTCAGGGGCATGGCCTCTTGAAGTCATTACAGACCGGCTTACGGAATTCGCAGAAGTCTCCGTTGSCCTTACGGTAAGCCATCTGATCCGTGCTGAAATGATCAAGGGAAATCTTGCCATACCTCAGCATTTATCTGCGGTGCCAATTGATCAGTTTCTGGCCAACCGTGATTTATCAAAGAATACAGGCTATGTGGTTCTTGCCATGGGAAAAATGGGGGGATTTGAGCTTAATTATTCAAGCGATATTGACCTGATTGTCTTATATGACAATGATATTGTTCGTTACACAGGCCGCAAATCGGCGCAGGATATGTTTATCAGGCTTACCCGGAATTTGGTGAAAATCATGCAAGAAAGAACGCAAGACGGCTATGTTTTTCGAACGGACCTGAGGCTGAGGCCAGATCCCGGCGCGACCCCAGTAGCCATATCCATGGAAGCGGCCGAAGTCTATTATCAATCCATGGGCCTGAATTGGGAACGTGCCGCCATGATAAAGGCAAGGCCGGTTGCCGGTGACATCGCCGCAGGTCATGATTTCCTGTCGCGAATAAAAGGCTTTGTCTGGCGCAAGCATCTTGATTATGCGGCCTTGGAAGATATTTACGCGATTAAAAAACTTATACATCAGCATCATGGCCATGGGTCTATTGGTTTTGCCGGACAGGATATCAAACTTGGGCATGGCGGCATTCGGGAAATTGAATTTTACGCCCAGATATTTCAGCTCATATCAGGGGGGCGCGAGCCGGCGCTTCGGGCGGCGGCAACCTGCAACGCGCTGAATGCTCTGGAGGAAAATCAGAAACTATCTGCCGTGGATAACAAGATTCTTCAGGATGCCTATCGTTTCTACAGAACGCTGGAACATAGATTGCAGATGATCAATGATGATCAAACGCATAGTATGCCGGAAAGCCCGGAGGATCTTGCGAGAATAACGAGTTTCATGGGATATCAAAAACAGGCTGATTTTGAAAAAGACCTAAAGCATCACCTTCATAATGTGCATGGTCTTTTTACTGATCTGTTGAAAGATTCCCATCAGGAGCAGGATATTGATCCGCTGTTAGATTTTCCGTCCGATGGTTTCAATGAGGATACGCTTGAGGTTATTACCTCTTATGGCTATCAAGATGCAAAAGCCATTTATACGATTATCAGTCGTTGGCTATTGGGACGGTACCGCGCCTGCAGAACCAAACGCGCGCGCGATCTGCTCCATAATTTGATTCCGGAAATTCTGTCAAATTTTGGTAAATATGCGGAACCAGATACAGGTTTTCGTAAATTTGATACATTTCTGTCCCGCCTGCCCTCAGGCGTTCAGCTCTTCTCTTTTATCAAGGCCCAGCCGTGGCTTTTGGAATTACTTTCGGAAATTATCGGCATTGCCCCCGATTTGGCGGATCAATTGGCAAAGCGTCCCCTATTGCTGGATGCGGTGCTCAATAATAATTTTTTTGAGGCCTCCTTCAACAGGCAGGATTTGAGTGAACAGCTTGAAAGTCAGCTTGCCGTTGCCAAGGATTTTCAGGATATTCTGGATATTATGCGTAAATGGGCCAGTGAACAAAAATTTCAAGTCGGGGTACAAATTTTACGCAATAATATTGACGCCAAAACAGCCGGTAAAAATTTATCCTTGCTTGCGGACGTCATTCTTGAGGTCATGCTAAATAAAGTCATCGAAGATTTTGCCAAAAAACACGGCAAAATTGAAGGTGCTGAATTTGCTGTTCTTGCCCTTGGAAAACTCGGTGGCCACGAGCTTACCACCAGTTCTGATCTGGATTTGGTATTTATATATGACGCCAAAAGCGCGCCCCTGATGTCAGACGGCCAAAAGCCACTTTCCATAAACCATTACTTTGCCCGCTTTAGCCAACAATATATCAATGCCCTGACCGCCATGACAGCAGAGGGAAGATTATATGAAATAGATATGCGGCTGCGCCCGTCGGGAAATGCGGGGCCAATTGCCGTTACGCTGACAAGTTTTGAAGAATATCAACAGCGGGATGCCTGGACGTGGGAACATCTGGCCCTGACACGCAGCAGATGTGTTTCAGGCCCGGATGTACTGAAAGAAAAAATTACGCAGGCTATAGCGCAATCTCTTCGGCGCGAAGATCGCGACCCGAAAAAACTGCTGAAAGATACCTGTGATATGCGGGAAAAGCTGCGCAATGAATTTGATACGCGGCATATCTGGTCGCTTAAACAAATTCGGGGCGGTTTGGTTGATATTGAATTCATCTGCCAGTATCTGATCCTGAAACATGTCGCTGATCACCCCAAAATCCTGACCCCTAATACGCTCGATCAGATATCAGTTTTAAGAGAAAAAAACATTCTCTCCAATGCTCAGGCTGACCTGCTCTGTCAATCCTGTGAATTCATGCAGAATCTTCAAATTATTTTACGCCTATGTTACGGCGACAGTGTAAAGTTCAACCCAGTATCTTCCGATGACTCCCATGCTTTCATTATAACATTATGTATGAGGTTTAACATTGACAATATTGATCAATTGACGCAAAAACTTTTAAATACTCAAAAAAACATCTATCARCTTTATCAGGACATCATTGAAAAGCCAGCTAAAAAAAATGCTGAATAAGGAAGTATATATGCTCGAAGTCGGTCAAAAAGCCCCAAATTTTTCCCTGCCGGATGAAAATGSTRCMATCATTTCCCTTGATGATTTCAAGGGTAAAAARCTTGTGCTTTATTTCTATCCAAAGGACAGCACRCCCGGCTGYACCACAGARGCAAAGGATTTTACCGCCCTCATCCCTGAATTTGACAAGGCCGGCGCGGTTGTCCTTGGGGCATCAAAAGACAGCATGAAACGCCATCAGAATTTCATCGCCAAACAAAACCTCGGGATTAGCCTGCTGTCCGATGAAGATGGGATTTTATGCGAGGCCTACGGCGTTTGGGTGATGAAAAAACTCTATGGCCGCGAATATATGGGCATTCAAAGAGCGACATTTTTGATCGATGAGGCGGGCATAATCCAACATATCTGGCCCAAAGTAAAAGTCAAAGGCCATGCCCAACAAGTTCTAGACGCCATCATCTCAGCATAATTCTGCCCCTGCCCTTCCAATTCAAGAACGGGCATAACAGTACGGTTTTAGAAAAATAGTGAGCTATGATGGAAGTAATTTGAACATCTTGTTCGATGAACTGGCCAAATGGGTAGATATGTTGAAAGACATAATCAATAAGCAAAAAACACCTGTTCCTGAACCATAAATGGGGATTTTCTATTTCCCCAAACCAACAACATTTTAAACCATTACAAGCTCTGCCCGATAGGGCGGCGCTTTTTTTTTGAGGGAACCGTGAAAGGTCATCGTATAATCTCTATAGAAAGGTTGTTATAAAATCACTTGATCAATATCAAATACCTTTGGCTAAATTAGATGTATCGATAAATAGCTTGACCTTAGAGGATACTCCAAGGTGTAGACTTGTTCACAAAGGAAGAATAATGAGTGATTTAACCATAGGACTATTGGCAAAAGAAAGCGGCGTAAGGACGGATACCATTCGTTATTATGAGCAACTGGGCATTATCAGTCCAGAAGCACGGTCAAACGCCGGATATCGTCTTTACGGCACGGAAAGCGTGYGTACCGTTAAGTTTATCCGCCGCGCCAAGGATCTCGGTTTTACTTTGGCCGAGATTAAAACGCTGTTGACCCTTAAGACGTCGCAAAGTGCCACATGTAAAGATATGTTGGCGCGCACGGATTCAAAAATTGTGGAGGCCAAAGAAAATATGCGGCATTTAAACCGCATGCATGATGCGCTGAAAAAATTATCCAACGCCTGTCCAGGTGGTGACATGCCTTTAAGCGAATGCCCCATCCTCGATCATTTGTACCCTGAAGTATAGAAAGGAGAGAATCATGAACCATGATCACGAACATTATCATAAGCCAAAGAATAAGGTGCCATGGTGGAAGACCTCTTTCGGCATGGCTTTCATCTTCTTTTTTGTCATTGCCGGCTATTTTTTGTTTATGGAGCATCGGGCACATATCGGGAATAACTGGATTTGGTTGATCCTTCTGGTTTGTCCACTGATACATAAGTTTATGCATAGTGATCATGGCAGTAACAATCATTCTAACAGTAAAGATAAAGAGAAGAGATAAGCCATGGAACATGCAATGCAATCATATGGTCTCTGGTCACTGGTGATTTTAAATTCTGCTATTTTTATTATCTTCGCGTTCAGTTTTTTTAAGCCCAGAACAAAACGCGACTGGCGAAGCTTCGGCGCTTTTTCGGGCTTTATTATTGCGCTCTTTACCGAGATGTATGGCTTTCCACTCACCATTTATCTGCTGTCCGGGTGGCTGACGGAAAAATACCCCGGAGTGGATTTTCTTTCTCATGAAAAGGGACATCTTTGGAATACGATCCTTGGTTTTGAAGGTAACCCGCATTTCGATCCGATGCATCTGGCCAGCTTTGTTTTTATTGGTGTCGGTTTCTGGGTTTTATCAGCAGCCTGGCCGGTACTTTTCAAAGCGCAGCGCGCTGGGAAAATGGCCGTGACAGGGATGTACGCCAAAATGCGCCATCCGCAATATATTGGATTTATCATGATTATGTTTGGGTTTTTACTGCAATGGCCGACTATTCCAACTCTGGTCTTATTTCCGATTCTAACCTATATGTATATTAGGTTAGCGAAAAGAGAAGAAGCGGATGCGCGGGTTGAATTTGGCAAGGCCTATGACGATTACGCCGCACATGTTCCGGCTTTTATTCCAAAATTTTCATCAACCAAAACCATAAAGGAGCAAAGTCATGACACATAAACATAAAGAAGGCGGTTGTTGCGGTGATCATAACAAAAATTCAAAAGRAGAGCAGGAAAAATCAGAAAAAAAGAATACTGATTGCTGCCACGACAAGGAAAAAGACAAAAAGCCTGAAAAAAATATGTCCGATAGCTCAGGCGGATGCTGCGGCGGACATTAAAATAAGGAAAAGAAAATCCATGTATCATTCACAGAATATAAAGCAGGTGATGTGAGTCTGATYGGTGCGGGAGTTCTTGCACAACCAGTATAGAAGAAAAGGAGCCGGATCATAATGGGAGAATTACTGATAGTTTCTTTTGTATCTGTCATTGCCATTTTTCTGGCTACATCTTTGTTCTATGAGTGCTTGTGTTTTCTTTCCCGCTTTATTGCTAATTCGCCTGGAAATCACCGTACCCTTATGCTCACCATGGTTTCCGGTATATTTGTAGCTCATGCGGCGGCGATATTCATTTATGCTGTTTTTTATTGGGGGCTCACTCATTACGCAGGATTTGCAGATTTATCAGGTAATGTTGAGGATCATTTTTTGACCTATCTGTATTTCTCTATTACGAGCTATTCCTCTCTTGGGATAGGTGATGTTTTTCCCGTAGGTTCCTTGCGGTTTTTAGCAGGTGTGGAAGCGATTAACGGCCTGATCCTCATCACCTGGTCGGCAGCTTTCACTTATTTTATTGTTCAGGAAATGTGGGACGCTCATAACACGAAAGATAAAGGAGACTAAATCTATGACACAGGATCATAAAAACGAACATAAAGAATGCCATATGCACGATACCGGAACGAAAGACCCGGTGTGCGGGATGGATGTCGATTCGGAAAAGACAGAACATCATTTTACCTTTGAGAAGCAAGATTATCATTTTTGTTCTGAAAAATGTTTGCATAAATTCAAGACTTCTCCGAAGGAATATCTGGATCCGAAGAAAGAGGTTCCGGTTATTGAAGGTGCGATTTACACCTGTCCAATGCATCCGGAAATTGAGCAGGTTGGGCCGGGAGACTGTCCAATTTGCGGAATGGCTTTGGAACCTAAAAACATTGCGGATGCTCTTGATGAGGGTCCTAACCCGGAGCTGATAGACTTCAACCGTCGTTTCTGGGTTGGGGTAATATTGAGTATTCCGCTTCTTATTTTATCCATGTCGCCCTATATCGGCATTACCAGTATTCGGGAATTTTTCGGTGAATCCCCCACACTTTGGATTGAGTTTGCTTTAGGAACGCCTGTGATTCTCTGGTCGGGCGCACCATTTTTTGTACGAGGGTATCACTCGTTTCGAAGTATGAACCTCAATATGTTCAGCCTGATTTCCATGGGAACGGGGGCAGCTTATATCTTTAGTGTAGTTGCGGTGCTCATGCCGGATATTTTCCCCGATGGTTTCCGGGATAGTCAGGGGCATGTCGGGGTTTATTTTGAAGCCGCCGCCGTAATTATTACGCTGGTTCTTCTCGGCCAGATTATGGARCTGCGTGCGCGGGAGCGCACCGGATCGGCAATCAAGGCGCTGCTTGACATGGCTGCCAAAACGGCACGGGTTATGAGAGATGATGGCAGTGAAGAAGAAATTCCGCTTGAGAATGTGCAGGTTGGTGATAAATTGCGCGTGCGTCCGGGCGATAAGGTTCCGGTGGATGGCAAGGTTCTTGAAGGGCACTCCTCTATTGATGAATCCATGATATCGGGCGAACCTTTGCCGGTTGAAAAGGTTGCCGGAGATAATGTGACCGGCGCGACAATTAACGGAACCGGGAGCCTGATTATGGAGGCCACCCGCGTGGGGGCCGATACCATGCTGTCTCAAATTGTCGAAATGGTTGCCAATGCGCAGCGATCTCGCGCCCCGATTCAGAAATATGCCGATATGGTGGCCGGGCTTTTTGTGCCAGTGGTAATTATAGTCTCGAYKSYKGYCNTSGSTGNCWGGSYGATTTGGGGACCGGAACCGGCGCTATCCTATGGACTTGTCGCGGCTGTAGCCGTATTAATCATTGCTTGCCCGTGCGCCCTTGGACTGGCGACACCAATGTCGATTATGACAGCCACAGGGCGCGGTGCGCAGGCCGGAGTTCTTATCAAGGACGCCGAAGCGCTGGAGCGTTTTGAAAAAGTGGATACACTGATCTTGGACAAGACAGGCACACTCACCGAAGGCAAACCAAAACTGGTTGCCGTTTTGCCCGAGGAAGGACATGACGAGACGGAAGTATTGCGCCTTGCGGCTTCCCTAGAGCGCGGCTCTGAGCATCCTCTGGCTGAAGCTATTGTAAAAGGCGCAGTGGAACGCGGCGTGGAAATGGTTAAGGCGACAGATTTTGAAGCTATAACGGGCAAGGGCGTAAAAGGTGTGGTCGATGGCCATGCTGTCGCGCTTGGTAATGCCGCACTGGTGGCTGATATGGGGCTTGATGGCGGCGCGTTTGTCGAGGCCGCTAATGCACGCCGTGATGAGGGAGAAACCGTGATGTTTATTCTTCTTGATGGAGAGATTGCCGGGCTGGTTTCTGTCTCAGATCCGGTTAAGGAAACAACGCCCGCAGCTCTGAAAGAACTGCATCGCCTAGGTTTTCGCATTATCATGGCAACGGGCGATAATGAACGTACGGCAAAGGCTGTCGCTGCAAAGCTTGGTATTGATGAAATACGCGCAGATGTTCTACCCGAAGATAAAGCACGCATCATCAAGGAACTTCAAGATCAAGGCCATAAAGTTGCCATGGCCGGAGACGGCGTGAATGACGCCCCTGCTCTGGCGCAGGCAGATGTTGGCATTGCCATGGGAACGGGCGCAGATGTGGCAATCGAAAGCGCAGGATTCACCTTGATCAAGGGTGATTTGAACGGGATTGTCCGCGCGCGGCGTCTTGTGCGCGCCACCATGCGCAATATCCGGCAGAATTTGTTCTTTGCGCTAGCCTATAATGCCGCCGGTGTTCCCGTCGCCGCAGGTATTCTATTCCCGGTTTTCGGCATACTCATAAGCCCGATGTTCGCCGCCTTCGCCATGAGCGCATCCTCATTCTCGGTTGTGATGAATGCGCTTCGTTTGCGTCGGGTGAAAATCTGAACCATATTAAATGAACCATAAACAGGAAAAGGAGAATGGCAACGGATCAATTTGCAGGCGATATTACTGCCACACTTGAAAYAGCGCTAATCGGTGGTATTTTGGGGCTGATTTGCACAGGTTATTGGTGGTTTAAATACCACGAAGCCGGTGTCTTCAATAGCCCTGTAAACAAGACCATTCATTTGATGCAGCATAGTGCCGATAACCTCCCCGGCGGGGACAGCTGATACGATGGAGGTCTTATGTCCGGTTGATCTTGATGTTACAGCCATGCGCAAGGTGGTGGATCAAGAAAACGGTTGCATCGTCAGGGGTGGTTCCGTATCCTTGAGCCCGGCAGTTGATTTGCTCATTCGCGTGGAAAAATCACTTGACCTTCGATAGCGAAGGACAGCCTGTGGCTTCTGTTGCAATAGCACCCCCCAATGAAACAAATGAAATTGACCTTAGCCCATTAATCGCTAAGAACAGCAGGAAAGAGGAGTTATAATTTCATGTGTTTTTCCGAAACTGTCAACTCTACTATTGGCGGTGCCTTGGCCGTGCAGCATTGCTTCCAAAGAAATTACGCCGCTCTTCTTCCTGAAATCTTTAATAGGAAAGCCGGGGGATTAAAGTATCAATATTTTACTTATTATCACTGTATGCTGTGAGGCAAGTTTGATGATGGTGCCCCGCAGCGGACATAGATGGGCACTGGGTTGAAACGGTTCAATTACCTTAATTTTGGCCACAAAAATTGTTATGGTGTTTGCATTTGAACTCAATCTTATAATGACAAAATAGAGCCCACAATGGCTATATGCTCCACATTATTCGAACGTCCACGGTATGTATAATAGCCAGCCAAGAAAATCAACGCTCACCAGTTGTCAATCAGCAATAGTGTTTCAGAAAACAGTTTTCATATTTCGTCATGGCGCTGTATAATGCTGCCGTAGCAAACCAATTGAATGGCGAGGAAAACTATGGATATTGATGAAGCCACTTTGAAGTTGAACGAAATTTTCTGTCCGGGTTTAATGAAACAGATCTTGGCGGTTGAGACGGAACAAAAGAGGTTTGTCTACTACACTTCCGCCGATACAGCGCTGAAGGTGCTTCGCAACCAAGAACTTTGGTTTAGAAACGCCACAGTCATGAACGACTTTTCTGAAATATCATACGGGTTGGGACTAATCCGGGCTGTATTCGCTGGACCAGAAGGCGAAAAGTTTAGGAATGCCGTTGATGACATATTTTCTGGCACGATAGAAAAAGCGGAGAAACTGCTTTCTGAGTGGGAGCAAGATTGGCAGCTTGAAACTTACATTGCGTGCCTCTCAATTCATAACCGAGAAGAAGACACGCGGGGGCGGCTTTCCATGTGGCGCGCCTATGGTGATACTGCGCTAGTTATAAATAACACGCCGATGACGGTAGTCACCGACTTGTCGGCTGTATACTCAACCCCCGTCCTGTACCTGTCAAAAGAAGGATTGACCGAACATCTTTCAACGATTACTGATGCCATTCAGAACAACGGGGATTACTTGGAGGGTTTAGGGCAAGATACGCTCGTTGCTTACATTCACCACATGCTTTTCCGGTTCGCAATTGCGAGTAAGCACCCGGGGTTTGAGGAAGAAAAGGAGTGGCGGTTATATTATCGTCCAAGCGAAGGTATAAGTCCGGGCATGACCGAAGAAACAGTCGTTCTGAAAGGGGTGCCGCAAAAAATATTCAAACTTAGATTAGCGCACGAGCCGGGAATCGGGTTGCACGGTGCGGATATTCCATCACTTCTGGACCGTATTCTTATTGGTCCAACAGAATTTCCCTATGTGAGCTACAACGCATTTATTTCAGTACTTGAGGGTTTAGGGGTTGCAGATGCGGCTTCGAAAGTCGTCATATCCGACATCCCTCTTCGTTTAGGTGTTAAGTATTAATGATGCGCCCAGATGAAATACAACCTTTGGCGCGAGTGAACTTGGTATAGAGGCTGAATAAAAAATTGGTGMGGCCGAGAAGACTCGAACTTCCACGGGATATTATCCCACAGCGACCTCAACGCTGCGCGTCTACCAATTCCGCCACGGCCGCACACTTTGAATTGGATCAAACCTGAAAAAAGAATTTGACTGAGGGTGAAGTAACAAACCACAGCCGATTTAGCAATAGTAATTATCACCAAAGCTCAAATATTCTCACCGATATGAATACCGCATTCGGCTTTATCCTGACCAGACCAGCGGCCCATACGCCTGTCCTGCCCGGCCTCGACGCGTTTTGTGCAGGGCATGCAGCCAATAGAAGGGTAGCCTTGTGCAATCAAGGGATGTTTCGGCAGAGCTTTATTTTCCATTATCTGGTCTAACTCATCCTGATTCCAATGGGCCAGAGGATTTATTTTAATTTTTGAACCATCCTGTTCGATCAATGGTATCCCGCTGCGTTCTGTGGTTTGAAATCTCTTTCGTCCGGTAATCCATGCGCCGTACTCATTCATGGCTTTGGCAAGGGGGCGTGTTTTACGAAGGTCGCAGCAGGCATCCGTATCCCGCGTCCAAAGCAATCCGTTTTTATCTTCATTGGCGACATCTTCGGGGCTTGGTTTTACGGTAATGATGTTGGTCAGCCCAAGTTTTTCTGCAATTTTGTCGCGGTAACTTACTGTTTCCCCAAATAATTTCTGGGTATTCAGAAAAATAACCGGTGTTGCCGGATTAACCTGAGCCACCATATCCAGCAACACAATAGACTCAGCGCCGAAGGAAGAGACCAGCGCAATATTATCCTGAAATTCTCCATTAATCATGGCGTCCAACAGATCCAAACTATTCAAATGGCCATATTCAGACATGAGCGCGGAGAAGTCTTTTGCCTTCTGCGGACTATCTATCTTTTGCTGCGTTAATGACATATCTCATCCCTTCGTTACTGCATTACAGTAATTTAGGGTGGATATAGCATAAAATCAAGATTTCTGTGTATATTTATTTATACCACAGTATTAATGATGTTGAATTTAAGTTGGTGATAATGAATATTGTCAATCTAGTTGCGTTGATAATTCTTAACGCTTTGCGTGATGCTTACGGCCACATTTTCACCGGCGACCATAATTTCACCCTTGGCGATCATTTCGCCGTTAGCATAAATTTTAACGGGCTGATCCTGATGACCGTCAAGTTCTATAACGGCGCCGCGCCCGAGCTTCAATAATTGTCTGATTGGCATCATCGTTTGGCCAAGCACAACGGTCAGTTCAACATCTACATCATCAATTGCCTGTGACATTATTAATTTTATCCTTAATTTACGTCTTTAAAATGGATATATATCCCACAATGGAATAACATAATTATTATTYGGTTAACAGGAAAAGCATGACCAAAACTAAAAACACCCCATTGCCCCTTGAATGGAAATATACAGAAGGCCTGACGTCCTATGAAGAAGCCATGGCGTTTATGGAACAAAGGGTCGCTGATATTCATCAGAGCACGGCCACCGAGCTTGTCTGGTTTTTACAACATCCACCGCTTTATACGGGCGGCACATCTGCAAAAATTGATGACTTGCTTCTGCCAGATCGCTTTCCCATTTATGATACAGGGCGCGGCGGGCAATATACCTATCACGGGCCGGGGCAACGTGTGGTTTATGTTATGCTCGATTTGACCCGGCGCGGGCGGGACCTTCGAAAATATGTTTTCCAGCTGGAACAATGGATCATTGAGACGCTGGCCGAATTTAACGTCACTGCGGAAAGACGCAAGGGCCGGGTCGGCGTTTGGGTAACCCGAAATGATGGCCGCGAAGAAAAAATCGCCGCCATTGGGGTGCGGGTGCGCAAATGGGTAAGCTTCCATGGCATATGCATTAATGTTGAGCCTGACCTTGAACATTACAGCGGCATCGTCCCCTGCGGCATTTCCGAGCATGGCGTAACGTCTCTTGCGGACCTCGGCCTTCCCATCGCCATGCATGATGKTGATGCCGTTCTAAAACATAAATGGACCGAAATATTTGAGAAACCGCATGAATAAAAACTGGAAAAAAATAGCCGCTATCTTAATTTTTCCGGTGATGCTGTTCGGTTGCTCAATAGCTGTTGATACAGAGGTAGCCGAATTAGCCGTCAGTGAATTTCAAGAAAATTACAACAAAGGATCCTATGACGTCATTCATGAGAATGCGCACCCCGAATTTAGAAATTTTATATCACAGCAAAAATTCAATCTTCTTCTCAAAAAATTAAATAGCCATATTGGGATGCATATGAATTCTAATCTCATAAGTTGGAAAGCCAAAACCAGCATTAGGGAAGGCATTACCATCACCTTGAACTATGATGCCGCATATGAAAATGATGATAGGGCAAGGGTAACATTTATCTATAAAGTCAATGATGGAATGGCCCGGTTATATAATTTCAATGTCGCGTCAGAAGCTTTAAACAGGTCACAAGATACGGATATTTAACGCTGCCTTTCTTCAATATCAACGGTTGGTTTCTGCGTAAACCCCTTAGGGGTAATGCCCATGGCCGCCTGAATATCAATATGGTCAACTTTAGCCAACTTTGGCCCGTCCCAACAGGCCTTAATCATATCATCAACAAGATTCTCAGGCCCGACAAGCAAGCCTTCCACACTGCCGTCCGCGCGGTTTCGAACCCAGCCATCCAGTTTCAGGATATTGGCCCGTTCCACGGCCCAGCCCCGGTACCATACGCCTTGCACACGGCCTGAAATGATAAGACGGACAGCTTTATGGCCGGTCTCCAGCATTATTCGAACTCAATGATCACTTGATCAACGGCGAGGCTGTCACCGGCCTTGGCGGATATTTTTTTAATCACGGCGTCTTTTTCCGCTTTCAGGATATTTTCCATTTTCATGGCTTCTACCACGCAAAGAACTTGACCGGCCTTGACCTCGCCCCCCTCTTCCACAGCAATGGAAACAACCAATCCCGGCATTGGGCATAAAAGGAAATTAGACATATCCGGCGCAATTTTTTCCGGCATATAAGCCGCAAGTTCGGCTTCCCTTGGGGTGCGAACATATACTTTTTCTGTCACGCCATTATGACTTAACAAATAACCGTCAAGTAATTTATCCACCTCARCGCAAACTTCATTGCCGTTAATATGGCCCTCGAATAAGGGTTTTCCCGGCACCCAGTCGGTTATGACGGTATGGGTTTCATCATCACTTAACACAGCGCAGCCATCGTCCGTGGCATAAAATGAGGATGCAAAATTTTCGCCGCCGATCGTGACAATCCAGTTATCCGTGTGATTTACGTTATTCATTCTTCCGGAAATATGTGATTGGCGGCCTGTTTCAAATGAATGAACAGTTTGCACAACGGCTATCATTATTTTTCTGGTCTCATCCGTTAACCTGCCGCCCATAAAACCGTCGGGATATTCTTCGGCGATATAATTGGTGGTGATATTACCAGATTGAAATCTTTTACTATTCAAAACATCGGCCAGAAAAGAAATATTATGATTTAACCCCCGAATATAATATCGGTCAAGGGCTTGCCTCATATGGGCAATCGCCTGATCACGGGTCTCGCCGTAGGTCACGAGTTTGGCAATCATGGGATCGTAAAACATACTGATTTCCGAGCCTTCATAAATGCCCGTATCGACGCGAATATTTACATTTTCTTCCGGCGGAGAATATTTTATAACGCGGCCAATAGAGGGCAGGAAACCCCGCAAGGGATCTTCGGCATATATCCGCGATTCCATGGCCCAGCCGGTCAGCTTGATATCATCCTGACTGAGGGATAGTTTTTCGCCGTAAGCCACACGGATCATTTGTTCGACAAGATCAACGCCGGTGATATATTCGGTAACCGGATGTTCAACCTGAAGCCTTGTATTCATTTCCAGAAAGTAAAAATTCCGGTTTTTATCGACAATGAATTCTACCGTCCCTGCGGACTGATAGTCTACGGCCTTGGACAGGGCGACGGATTGTTCGCCCATATGTTTTCGGGTCGCCTCATCAAGAAAAGGACTTGGGGCTTCTTCAATAACTTTCTGGTGCCGGCGTTGAATAGAACATTCCCGTTCGCCCAGATAAATCACATTGCCATGGCTATCGCCTAAAACCTGAATTTCAATGTGGCGCGGTTCTTCAATGAATTTTTCAATGAAGATACGGTCATCGCCAAAACTTGAAATTGCTTCATTGGTTGCGGATGAAAAACCTTCTGTGGCTTCTGCATCATTATAGGCAATGCGCATGCCCTTGCCGCCGCCGCCTGCGGATGCTTTAATCATCACCGGATAACCAACTTCGCCGGATACCTGTACGGCATGAGCCGAATCTCTGATGATTTCTGTGCTGCCGGGAACCGTATTTACGCCAGCTTCTGCGGCAAATTTTTTGGAAGCTATTTTATCACCCATCACACTGATGGCTTTTACTTCTGGCCCAATAAAAACAATTCCTGCCTTTTGAAGCTTCTCGCAGAAAGCAGCATTTTCGGATAAAAAGCCGTAGCCCGGATGAATGGCTTCAGCCCCGGTTTGCTTTGCAGCATCAATGATTTTATCGGCGACCAGATAACTTTCAGCCGCCGCAGAGGGCCCAATATGCACTTTCTCATCAGCCATCAATACATGCAAGGCTTCTGCATCGGCATCTGAATATACGGCAACCGTTTTAATGCCCATTTTTCGAGCTGTTTTAATGACACGGCAGGCAATTTCACCACGGTTGGCTATCAAAATTTTTGAAAACATAATCTTGTTCTTCTTATGGTTTAAAGCGGAATATTATCGTGTTTTTTCCAGGGATTAGTGAGCTCTTTGTTTTTCAACATTCGAAGCCCTCTTGCAATCCGCCGGCGCGTAGCATGGGGCATGATCACATCATCAATATAGCCCCTGCCCGCTGCCACAAATGGATTGGCAAATTTATCGGAATATTCTTTGGTGCGCGCGGCAATTTTTTCTTCATTGCCAATATCGGCCCTGAATATAATCTCCACGGCCCCTTTGGCCCCCATAACGGCAATTTCAGCCGTGGGCCAGGCAAAATTCAAATCCCCGCGCAAAYGTTTTGACGCCATGACATCATATGCCCCGCCGTAGGCTTTGCGGGTAATGATGGTGATCTTTGGAACTGTTGCTTCGCCGTAAGCAAAGAGCAGCTTGGCTCCCTGCTTGATAATGCCGTTAAATTCCTGCTGCGTTCCCGGCAAGAAACCCGGCACATCGACAAAGGTTACAATGGGAATATTAAAACAATCACAGAAACGYACAAAACGCGCGGCCTTGCGTGAGGCATTTATGTCGAGGCACCCCGCAAGAACCATGGGCTGATTTGCAACAAAGCCCACTGTCTTGCCTTCTATTCGGCCAAAACCTGTGATGATATTCTTAGCATATTCTGGCTGAATCTCATAGAAATCACCCTCATCAGCGACCTTTTGAATAAGCTCATGCATATCATAAGGTTTGTTCGGATTATCGGGTATCAGTGTATCGAGTGATATTTCTTCTCGGCCCGGCTCATCAAAAGTTGGGAAATCGGGKGAYTTTTCACGATTATTWGCYGGYAAAARRTCAATCARYCGCCTCACCTGTTTCARGGCCTCCACATCATTCTCAAAGGCGATATCGGCAACGCTTGATTTTGTGGTGTGGGTAATRGCRCCGCCYAATTCTTCTTGGGTAACGGTTTCATTGGTCACGGTTTTGACCACATCSGGGCCWGTRACRAACATATARGARSTGTYTTYTACCATMAWAATAAARTCAGTMAKKGCYGGWGAATAWACWGCRCCRCCMGCRCAAGGCCCCATKATMRCMGAAAKTTGYGGMAYWACRCCMSWYGCYAWRRTATTYTTKTRAAARAYATCGGCATAWCCRSCYARASYYRCWACMCCTTCYTGAATWCKRGCWCCRCCRGAATCATTWARSCCRATRAYWGGMGCRCCRWYYTTCATGGCCATATCCATTACTTTACAGATTTTTTCCGCATGGGTTTCGGACAGCGAGCCGCCAAAAACGGTGAAGTCCTGACTATAACAATAGACAAGGCGGCCATTTATTGTGCCTGACCCAATAACAACGCCGTCGCCTGATATCTTTTGATCCATCATGCCAAAATCAACGCAGCGATGTTCCATGAACATATCATATTCTTCAAAACTGTCCGGGTCGAGCAAGATATCAATACGTTCCCGCGCCGTAAGTTTGCCTTTTTTATGTTGGGTATCGATGCGCTTTTTGCCGCCGCCCATTCGGGCCTCTTCGCGTTTTTCTTCAAGTTGTGTCAGGATTTCCTGCATGCTGCCCTCTATTTTTAACATGGTTAATGATGGCTATGTTATTTACCTTACTGATGAGTAACATTTTTTATTTTAAGGAGTCAAACATTATTGAAAACTGATCCTTTTGATCTGCATGGAATTGTTATGAAATATGATTATGTTATATTGAATCGTTCAAGAACATTCGCAAGGTCCGCGCCAAATTCTTCGCCGCGCCGAATGATTGATGCGGCGGGTGGTAATTTAGCAAGATCTGGGTGATTTAAAGGCAAGCTGGTCAATAAGGCGGTATGAATATTCACTGTGGAGGGCATCGCATGAAGCGCACAAAGAAGATCAATACCACTAAGGCGCGGCAGCATGGCACTGCATATAACAAGGTCCGGTTTGGTATCAAGAATGATTTCAAAGGCCTGAAGTGAATCCAGAACAGTCGTCACCCGATAACCGCATTCCACCAATTCACGCTCAACCACTCTGGCGGCGACTTTCTTTGGCAATACAAGGGTTACATCCTTGTGAACAGCCGTGATATCGGCAACGTCAAAAGTTGCATGATGCGGCAAGGTGCGGATTTCTTCAGCAATATCAACAATCTCGTCCGCATCGCCATCCAATGATTTGGTAATACTGTCACTGAAAAGCTGCAAATCGAGTATATTCTGCGTGGAGATAACATCTATATGGCAAAGATAATCATCCAGACGCTGGCATATGGCTGACAAGCCGGGAAGATTGACGGCTTTTACCTTAAGGCGCAAATTCGAACTATCCTGCATCAACAGTGTTTTGGCTTTTTCCTTGCTGATATCGCAACTGATCATTTGTTGCAGACGCAATTCGAGACTGGCGGCAACTTCCCTCGCCTCATCAAGGGCTTCTGATTCATATAAATTTTCTAGAGCTTCTTCGGATAAAACAGACATAGTAAGAATGGATCCTAATTTACGTTAAACATTTGAACATGCATTTGTAATTCAGCACCATTAATACTTACCTAATAAATCCAAAAAAACTTCCTGAAAATTCTGATTAATCCATCGTGACGACCACTTTTCCGGAAGATGATCTATTGCGCAGGGCGCGAATGGCCTCGGCGGCTTTCTCCAGGGGGAAAGTCGCGCTGATATGGGGCTTGATTTTACCGTCTGAATACCATTGAAAAAGCTGCTGGATAGAATCCTGAAGTATTTCTGGTCTGAAGATCTTGTAAGCCCCCCAATAAAAACCAATAAGTTCAATATTCTTCACAAGTAAATGATTGGCCGGAACCTGCGGGATATCTCCGCTGGCAAAACCAATAACCAGCATCCGGCCTTCGGGGGCCATGGCGCGGAAAGTCTGCCGGAATACATCACCACCAACAGGGTCATAAACCACATTTGCGCCTTTGCCTTCTGTAATTTCCTTGATTTTCTTCCTGACATCTTCATGTTTGTAATTAATGGTAAATTCTGCGCCCTTTTCGCGGGCAATGGCAAGTTTTTCATCACTGCCTGCCGTGGCAATGACGCGTGCGCCCATCATTTTGCCTATTTCTACAGCGGTCAGGCCAACACCGCCGCCCGCGCCGTTAACCACAAGCCATTCATCCTTTTGAAGTTTTGCGCGATAGTCAAGTGCCACATGGCTGGTGCCGTAAGCAACGACAAATGCCGCCGCATCCACATAGGACATTTCATCGGACAACGCGCATAAGGCATCGGGTGCCACGGAAACTTTTTCAGCAAAGCCGCCCCAATTTGTTAAGGCCTGTACCCTGTCACCAACTTTCCAACCCACAGTTTTGGATCCTATTTGAGAGATGATTCCCGCGACTTCAACGCCGGGACTGAAAGGCAATGTTGGTTTGACCTGATATGTGCCTTCCACCATCAGGCTATCCGCGAAATTTACTGAACAGGCTTTAATATCAATCACCACTTCATCATCCCCGGCGCAAGGGTCAGAAACTGTTTCGAGTTTTAAATTATCGAGCGGCCCGCATTCATTGACAATCATGGCTTTCATGACATTTATTTCCCTTAATTACGATAAAGATTAACGGCGATCAAATACCCATAGACTTTAGTTATAATCACAGTATACTGCGCCGAATTTTACCCTGCTATATTGCACTGCATCATTCATAGATTTTTGCGACAGGTTAATCAACTTATTTTAGGTAAAACAAGATGTCATTACGTAATATTGCTATTATCGCCCATGTTGACCATGGCAAAACCACACTCGTGGACACATTGTTCCGCCAGGCCGGAACCTTCCGTGAAAATCAACGGGTTGAAGAGCGCGCTATGGATAGCGGCGACATTGAAAAAGAACGGGGTATCACCATCCTCGCCAAATGCACGTCTATTGAATGGCGGGAACATCGTATTAATATCGTCGATACACCGGGCCATGCGGACTTTGGCGGTGAAGTGGAACGAATCYTRAGCATGGTGGACGGCGTTATTCTTTTGGTTGATGCCGCCGAAGGCCCCATGCCGCAAACAAAATTTGTGTTGCAAAAGGCTCTTAACCTGGGTTTGAAACCAATTATCGTCATCAACAAAGCTGACCGTCCAGATAGCCGCGCAGAGGAAGTATTGGACGAGTGCTTTGATCTCCTCGTTACTTTGGATGCGAATGAAGATCAACTGGACTTCCCCCTTTTATATGCGTCTGCAAAACAGGGTTGGGCGGCCAAAGAGCTCGAGGATCCAAGAGAAGATCTCAATCCACTTTTTGACATGATCATTAAACACGTTCCAGCACCAACAGTCGATGAAGAGGCTCCTTACCGGATGCTTGTTACAACGATTGAAAGCAATCCTTATCTTGGTCGCCTTCTGACAGGTCGGGTCGAATCTGGCGTGCTTAAAACCAACGCCCCGATTAAGGCCCTGAGCAGCGACGGCACAAAAATAGAAGATGCCCGCGCAACCAAAATCATGGCCTTCAGAGGTTTGGAAAGAGAGATCATCTCAGAA
>NVVM01000113.1 GCA_002402225.1 Alphaproteobacteria bacterium | reverse complement strand
AAATAAAACAGTCGATAACCCTCAGCATCATCAAGTAATAACGATAAACCAATTTGCTGAAAATATTCACGAATTTGAAATTGATCACGTTCAAGCCATGACCAACTGGAGCAAGCGCCACCGCTCCAACCACCCGGATCAGCCGGATTTCTACCCGCCAAAACCATGGGATAATTTCCGGGATGATGCGCTGGGGATGATAGATAGTATTTTTGTCACAAGGCAGGTCAACCGTAAGCTTACCGGTGCCATTCACGAGGATACCATCAAAAGCCTGCGTCATGACGGGGAGGGGGAACCCTATGCGGTCAAGCGGGTTTCGGTTGGGTCATTGAAAATCAAAGACCTTGAAAATCTGGTGGATGTCAAGCTGGTGAATGGGGTGGCTTGGGGCCGTAATGCGGCCCTGTATAATGTCCTGAAAGACCGGCTGGATGAATATGGCGGGAAAGCGGACAAGGCCTTTGCCGCGCCCGTCCATATGCCGTGCAAAAAGGGTCAGGGGCCGGTTATCCGCTCCGTACGCCTGATCACCAATGACAAGAGCGGCTTCCCCGTACGCGAAGGCATCGCCAGCAATGGCGACATGGCCTATGTCAAGGTCTATGAAAAAGCCGAGAAATTCTATCTCTGCCCGGTTTATATCAAAGACGTAATGGCCGGCAAAGAGCCAAACCGGGTGATCAAGGCCTATCAAAAAGAAGAGAACTGGCCGATTGTAGATGAGAAATACACCCATAAATTTGACCTGTATAAAAATGATTATGTTCGGTTAGAAAATAAAAAGGGTGTTGTTATTGAAGGGTATTATATTGGCGTTGATCGCGCGACAGGTGCCATTACATTAAGGGTGCATGACAGGGCTGAGAAAGATATTCGTTCAGGCGYGCAAAGCATGATGTCTTTTGAGAAGTGTCATATTGATTTGTTTGGCAAAAAATATGCAACCTCATGACACTTATATTATTTACTAATATAAGTACAATATGCAGTAAGAACAAATTAATAGATTCTCTTGACTTWACCAGCCATCAATCATATAAACGAGTTCGAGAATGTAATATTTAGACATCTCGAACTCGTTTAAAGAAGGTAGTCTGTGACTACTCTATAGCAGGATCATTGTAGACTACCTTCTTTTTCTTATCAAGATATTAAAGAAAGGTAATTTACGTGATTGGAAGAAAAGGTAAAACTGGGCAGAGGTGTCCTGAATCTGGAATTTGGAAGGTAGAGGGAAGCCCGTCAACCACAGCCCCTATTGCCAAAAATAATGTTTTCCCACCTTATAAAGGTAAGGCCGTGATTTGGGTTCTGATTCAATTAGCATAAGTATATTAGGAGCGGCCATTGTAGCCGCTCCTAATATTAAAAGCCTCGGTGTGAWAAGGGAAGCTATGACTACTGCATCTTGTACTTATAAATTATTATGAGTATAGAGACAGCATCCTTAATATAAATACCTTCCTCAGTTATTACCACTTTAAATTTAAACCATCTATTAACGATAGTGCGTTACTATTTAACTCAACTTAAATATGAGTTGGGGAGTTTTCATGTCTTGGCGAACCTTGCTTATTCAGCAGAAATGTCATCTGTCTAAAAAGAATGGACAGTTGTTTTGCAAACGGGATGACGGCGTGGTTTCGGTGCCGATCGAAGACATCACCATCATCATTCTGGAAACGCCGCAAGCCACAATCACCTCATCCCTGCTTGCCGAATTGCAGGAACAGAATGTGGTTTTGATCACCTGCAACGGTAAACATATGCCCAATGGCATGCTCTTGCCGCTGCTGCCCCATTCCCGTGTCAGCGAGGTCGCTTTTCTGCAAAATCAGTGGAGCAGTCCGTTCAGAAAACGCTGCTGGCAGAAGATCGTCAAGGCCAAGATTAACAATCAGGCCCGGTCATTGGAAATTTCGGGCCGAAAGAGTGTTTCAACCCTGCGTCAAATGGCCCGGCGGGTGCAGTCCGGTGACCCCAAAAACAGGGAAGCCCAGGCGGCCCGGGAATATTGGTCGTCTCTTATGGGCGACGGCTTTGTCAGGGGGGCAACGGATTTTGCCAATAATGCGCTTAATTACGGCTATATGGTTCTGCGGGCCGTGGTGGCCCGGTCATTGGTGAGCTATGGTCTGCTGCCGTGCTTTGGGCTTCATCATGATAATAATCTGAATGCCTTTAACCTTGCCGATGATATTCTGGAACCTTTCCGGCCCATGGTTGATCAGGCGGTTATGAATATCCTGAAATCTGGCGGCATAAAGGATGATTTATCCCGTGATATCCGGCAGGAGATGGCCCTGCTTGCTGTGCAACAAGTTCGGATCAATGACGAAGTTCAGACGATCACCAATGCGGCGGATGTGACGGCCTATAGCCTGGTCAATGCCATTCGGGATAAGGACGCCGCCCTGCTGAAATTACCAGATTTTGTGATATGAGCGCCCAAGGAAATCAATTCATGTGGATATTCGTAATGTTTGACCTGCCAACGACCACCAAAAAACAACGCCGCCATGCCACGCGCTTTCGGAAATTTCTGTTGAAAGACGGATATATGATGCTTCAATATTCCATATATGGTAGGATATGCAACGGGACGGAGCGTGTGCAGAAACATATCAAACGTCTGGAAATGATCCTGCCGCCAAAAGGCAGCATCCGGGCCCTGCAAATCACCGACCGACAGTATAAAAACATGAATATTCTGCTCTCAAATGCCGAAAGATTCGATGACGACGACCCAAAATACAACAGCGAACAGCTCCTTTTACTCTGAGCCATCCGCCATTATATCAATAAAATCATACTCTTACAAGAAACCCAGCATATCATAACGGTGTGAAAAGGGAAGCTATGACCGTGTCTTTGCCTCAGTCATCACTACAATAAGCATATCATAACGGTGTGAAAAGGGAAGCTATGACCTGGTTCAACCGCACCTCGGACGATGATGAAGCATATCATAACGGTGTGAAAAGGGAAGCTATGACACGCAAGATGCGGCTATTAATGTAACTTTCAGCATATCATAACGGTGTGAAAAGGGAAGCTATGACATCAAAAAAACCGGGTCGCGCGTCATTATAGCATATCATAACGGTGTGAAAAGGGAAGCTATGACCTGAAATCTGGTGATGTAACGCCGAAATGAAGCATATCATAACGGTGTGAAAAGGGAAGCTATGACAGGTAAGGAGACCTAAAATGACTAAATATTAGCATATCATAACGGTGTGAAAAGGGAAGCTATGACGATCAGCATGGCTCATCATTGCTGGGGTTCAGCATATCATAACGGTGTGAAAAGGGAAGCTATGACTGCATGGCGTCAATATAGGTCGTCAGGGTAGCATATCATAACGGTGTGAAAAGGGAAGCTATGACCATGGAAGACAAGAAGTAAAGTAATCGTGGAGCATATCATAACGGTGTGAAAAGGGAAGCTATGACGAGGGGATGTCTGCTTTGAATATTATGTCTAGCATATCATAACGGTGTGAAAAGGGAAGCTATGACGAATTTTATTGGCGGGCTGTAGTTCCGCCCAGCATATCATAACGGTGTGAAAAGGGAAGCTATGACGCGGCGAAACCAGTCTTCACCTAAAATATGAGCATATCATAACGGTGTGAAAAGGGAAGCTATGACTCGCGCATATAACCTTATCTTTACAGAATGAGCATATCATAACGGTGTGAAAAGGGAAGCTATGACGTCAACAATACGAGTCCCGTCCTTAGAGGGAGCATATCATAACGGTGTGAAAAGGGAAGCTATGACGTCCCGCGAGCTGATATTCCTCGATCATCAGCATATCATAACGGTGTGAAAAGGGAAGCTATGACTTATCAAACGGCCGATGGCAAAATCCACTTAGCATATCATAACGGTGTGAAAAGGGAAGCTATGACGTCTCAGATAGTGCCGCAAGTATGGTCTATAGCATATCATAACGGTGTGAAAAGGGAAGCTATGACTGACGGATCGCCGACCGCCCGCCATTCAAAGCATATCATAACGGTGTGAAAAGGGAAGCTATGACTCTAACAATATTATTATGGGATTCAGACAAAGCATATCATAACGGTGTGAAAAGGGAAGCTATGACCGGCACTTTAGTGGCACGGGTTAATAGATAAGCATATCATAACGGTGTGAAAAGGGAAGCTATGACTGGAAGCCACACCATGACCCGCGCCGCCACAGCATATCATAACGGTGTGAAAAGGGAAGCTATGACCGTCCGGGGGTTGATATTGAAATTTCCTATAGCATATCATAACGGTGTGAAAAGGGAAGCTATGACCGGCAACTGCAACCCCCATTCCCGGGATCCAGCATATCATAACGGTGTGAAAAGGGAAGCTATGACGGCCGTTGACGTTGATGTCACAATAATAGAAGCATATCATAACGGTGTGAAAAGGGAAGCTATGACGCTGGCCCGCATTGATGCCGAAACGGCGGAAGCATATCATAACGGTGTGAAAAGGGAAGCTATGACACTATCAGCATATTCCGTCACGGAAATATCAGCATATCATAACGGTGTGAAAAGGGAAGCTATGACGGATCAGAAAACAACCGCCCTTGATTTTTTAGCATATCATAACGGTGTGAAAAGGGAAGCTATGACTGATTGGGAAGCCATTCACCATCAACAGAAAGCATATCATAACGGTGTGAAAAGGGAAGCTATGACMCCCAGATCGCCCGTGTAACCAATATCTGCAGCATATCATAACGGTGTGAAAAGGGAAGCTATGACTGTACCCAGCGCCAATGGCAATATATTTTAAGCATATCATAACGGTGTGAAAAGGGAAGCTATGACCAAGGACATCACCATCGAAAAGGCCACAGAAGCATATCATAACGGTGTGAAAAGGGAAGCTATGACCGGGTTAATCGCTTGAAACTTGCCATACGCAGCATATCATAACGGTGTGAAAAGGGAAGCTATGACTGACTGGGAAGCCATTCACCATCAACAGAAAGCATATCATAACGGTGTGAAAAGGGAAGCTATGACGCATTAAATGGCGGGGGGGATATTCGGTTCAGCATATCATAACGGTGTGAAAAGGGAAGCTATGACGGGATATTGAAGATTATGAAGTCGCGGCGTAGCATATCATAACGGTGTGAAAAGGGAAGCTATGACCAAATTCATTGACATAACGGTAGTGTTCAAAATTCTGTGTCATTCTAGTAAACTGTATAAAAAAGGAATGACTTATTATGACCGAAACAGAATTTAATTTTAATGATGCCCTTAAATCCTTGCAGGCTGGCAAGCCTTTATCTGG
>NVVM01000013.1 GCA_002402225.1 Alphaproteobacteria bacterium | reverse complement strand
TGATGGATTCCAGCTGTATCAATTAATTGAAATCGATAACCTTTTGTTTGAAAGTTTTCGGTGATTGTGTCACGTGTTGTTCTCTCCTGTTGACTTACTAGTGCTCTTTTTTTGCCAGTAATGCAATTGATTAAACTAGATTTGCCAGCATTGGGTAAACCTGCTAAACAGATTTTTACTCGTCTTCTTTGATGTATTTCTGATTTCCAGTTTTGTATCATTGTTTGAAGTAATTTTATTTTTTGTTCAAAGGTATATTCTTCATTTTTTGAAAAAGTATTTTGAAATATTTGAGTTTGATTTTCTATAAATTCATATTCTTTTATTTCGCTAATCTTGTCTATGACAAACCCTTTGCGTTCGGGGTGTTTTTTGCACACCATATCTATGACATCACTTTCCGTTTCGGCCTCATAAGTAAGAAAATGCAAATGCGCCCATTCACGGTTATAGTTTGGATGAGACTTATTTTGTTTATCCAGTTCCCGTACCTGTTCATTATAAATCGAAACTTCAAAGCACTTAAGTTTTTCAGTCATTAATCTTCATTTCCTTAGAACCATACTACTGCTAACGAATTTTATTGGATTTTACTTAAGTTAACTTTAATAATTCATAAAATGTGATTGATTTAGGTTATTTTTATATCATAAGGCACAGCTGAAATAGCCCCCAGTGCTGCGACAATATGTTTTGCCGGATCATTCTCTTTAGATTGTGGTCTTTGTTTTGACCTTATGGTAAAAGAGGCCGCGTTAGAATAAAAAAAAGGGATGATTAATGTATTTTCTGAAATCTGTATTCTTCTTCGTTATGGGAGCTGGCCTGTTTGTCGCCAATTCATTTGCGCAACAGGAAAGCGCCTTCGCTACGCCAAAGGGCAAGGGCCTTTCAATAGAGCGAATGACCACAAGTCCGGCGCTTGACGGCGGCTCTCCGCGAAATGTCAAATTCTCTCCCGATGGGGCGCGCGTCACCTTTCTGCGGCCCAGCGTGGTTGATTATAAAATTCTGGATTTATGGGAATATAACCTGAAGGACAAAAGCGTTCGGTTGTTGGTGGCGGCTTCTTCGATCGTGCGCGGCGAAGAGAAATTGTCGCAGGTCGAGCGCGCGCGGCGGGAACGGATGCGTATCACGAGCCGCGGTATTGTGTCTTACAGCTGGTCAAAGGATGGTCAAAAACTGCTATTCCCCCTGGGCGGTGATTTATATCAATATGCCCTTGAAAGCGGCAAGGTGGCGCGCCTGACAAGCTCGGAAGATTTTGAAACCGACAGCCGTTTCTCGCCCCGGGGAAATTATGTATCTTATATTCTGGATCATAATATTCATGTGGTCGACGTTGCATCCGGCAAAGATCGCCAACTGACCACATCCCCGTCACCAACCATAAAGAATGGCAGTGCTGAATTCATTGCCATGGAAGAACTGAACCGGGATACCGGCTATTGGTGGTCACCAGATGAGAAATATATGGCCTTCATCCAGTTTGATGAGGCCCCGGTGGAAATCGGTCAGCGCTATGAAGTGAATCGGGATGATTTTAAACTGCTCGAGGAACGCTATCCGCGGGCCGGCACCAATAATGTCACGCTTAAACTTGGCATTATGACCGTTAAAACCGGCAAGGTGAAATGGGTGAATCTTGGCGAAGATAAGGATATTTATCTGGCGCGGGTGAAATGGCTGCCGGATAACAGCGGGGTGTTTTTCCAGCGCCTCAATCGGGCCCAGGACAGGCTTGACCTGATTTTCGCGGATGCAAAAACGGCTAAAGTCAGGCCTGTTTTAACCGAAACCTCGAAATATTGGGTCAATCTTCAGCATAATCTGGAATTTATCAGGAATGGCAAAGAGTTCATCTGGGCATCGGAGCGCAATGGCTTCAACCATCTTTATCATTATAAAGCTGACGGCAGGTTAATCGGCCAGTTGACCGACGGCGACTGGGTGGTGACCGAGATATTGCAAATTGACGAGGCCGCAGGAGAGTTATATTTCTCCGGTCATGCGGACACACCAATTGAGCATCATCTATACAGGGTAAAATTATCAGATAAAAAAGTGACGCGGCCCCTGCGCCTGTCCAAGGCCAAAGGATGGCATAAATTTGTCTTTTCGGAGGGCGCAAATGATTACATAGATTATTTTTCTGATCCCGGCACGCCGGAGCAGGTCTCAATCCGTAACAGCTCAGGCGAGCTTTTATCATGSAKTGRMSARAAKSCMYTGWYKYWKKMKMRSYSYKWTWWYMMTTWWMTGGCARANTCATWTMMTKYMKKWWTWMSGSYWYKKCWWAGKRYYRAGYSKCGATGACCTTCATTACCGTATCTATAAGCCTTCTCATATGGCGACGGGGCGGAAATATCCGGTGATCTTTGCTTTATATGGCGGCCCTCTTGTCCAGCGGGTAAGGCGGGCCTGGGGGGACCCTTTCCACCAGATTCTGGCACAAAGCGGCTATATCGTTTTCACCCTTGATAATCGGGGCAGCGCAAACCGCGGCACTGAATTTGAAGGCGCATTATATCGTCAATTGGGCAGGGTAGAGGTGGAAGATCAGGTGGCCGGCGCAGAATTCCTGAAGCAATTTGATTACGTGGATCCGGATCGTATCGGGGTTCAGGGCCATAGTTACGGCGGTTATCTGGTGCTCATGTCATTGTTTCAGGCCCCGGAAATATTTAAAGCCGGGGTATCCAGTGCGCCCGTGACGGAATGGCGGCTGTATGATACGGCCTATACCGAACGTTATCTTGGCATGCCGGACAAGAACAAGGCAGGCTATGATAACAGCAGCGTCTTTCCCTTTGTGAAGGGTCTTGAAGGTAAATTGCTGCTCATACATGGCATGGCCGATGATAATGTGATCTTTAACAACAGCAGTATGCTGCTGGATGAATTACAGAAAAACGCCCAGCAATTCGATTTTATGGCCTACCCCGGACAGACCCATAGAATTGGCAGCGATAAAATGCGTAAACGTCATTTTCTGAATTTAATAAAACGTTATTTTGATGAAAATTTATAACGTTATTATGGTCTGCTTATGTGCGGGGACTTCCTTTAGATTTTGTTAAGATTAATGGGTTAATTTGGCAAAGGCAGGATAAAATGCTATAAAGCTATCCCCCTGAGAAATGTGGATAAATGTGAATGGCCAAAGATGATATGATGAACAAAGGCGTGAAAGCTGTCATAAACTCCATGCGCAAGCATAACAGAAGAACCGTTGTTCAGCCGGTGACATTGGGCATCGGAAGCTTTACTTTTGATTGTACGGCGTATGATGTTTCCCTTGGGGGTATTCGACTGAAAGTTGATATTCCCATCGAGAGGGGGGCGGGCGTCTATGTGCAGCTTAAAAATAAGCTGAAACAAACGGCCAAAGTCATTTGGTTCGCCGATGGTTTTCTGGGGCTTCGGTTTATGGATAATCCTGAAAAAGTGAAGGTTGGTCTGGGTAACCTTTCTAACGGGTTAAGTTAGGCCAGCGGGTTAAGTTAAAAAATTGTTTTTGAGTATGGAGTATGTATGAGTAACTTAAACAAAGACATGGATACAGAAACGGACATCATCCGCAGGCGTTTTTCTCGGCAGCCGGTATTATTGAAGGCCGTTCTGGATACAGGGCATTATGAGTTTGAATGTGTCGCCTATGACTTATCTTTAAAAGGTATAAGAGTAAAACTGGACCTTCCTTTGGAAACGAAATGTGAGGTTTGGTTGCTGGTGAAGGATTGCCCCAGAATTCCGGCTCATGTCATATGGTCGAAAGAAGGCTATATCGGCCTTGAGTTTTCGCTTTCATCCAAGCAAGTCACAGACATATTGGGCAGCATCGGCGCGCGTCTGCCTAAAGTCTGATTCCTTTAAAATGAAATTATATTGAACAAGCCATATTGGTAAAACAGGGCTTTTCTCATGTGCGTGATAACCTTCAATGGTTATGTTGCGTTGCTTGTACCTTAGTGCAGGCGACTCTGATATTCAGGGCTTTTTCCCCTTTCAAAAAAAAGAGGCGGGTTTCCCCGAGTCTTTTCAGCCGATATTTCCATTTACCCAAGAATCCAATTCCCTTTCAGGGTTTTTTACGTCGCGGCGTCATTTTTTTTCATTTTTAAAAATGAAGAAAAGGGCCTGATACGGCATTCTATCCCACTGTAATATAAGACATAACTTATCATGGATGGGGGTATTAACCACTTTTTAACCACCTGTGAGTACCATGCAAACCCATTGACTACCCATCGAATACCATGTTATTCCATGATAGATTGATAGGGTCACTCAAAATACAGATAATGATAACATAATATGGGGCAGAAAATGCCATTATTTTCGTCGAAATACACCAATAAGGTGGACAAGAAGGGCCGGGTTTCTGTGCCGGCCCCCTTTCGTTCGACATTGCCCGATGATGATCAGTCCATCTCTGTTTTACCGTCTCTGGTAAGTAAGGCCATTGAGGGCTTTGATTATTCATATTTGATGCAAATCAGTGAGCGGCTGGATAATTATGATATGATGACGGTTCCCGGTCAGCCTTCGAACCCGGCGGCAAAAATCCTGTCCAGAAGCATGACCATTTCCTTCGATAGTGATGGCCGGATTGTCTTGCCTCAGGAATTTATGAAACATGCCGGCATTTCTGACCGCGCGGTTTTTGTCGGGCTGGGGAAAACTTTTCAAATCTGGAGCCCCGAAGAATATCAAGCAGCGATGGCGCAGGATGACGAGGAATTGATGTGATGGCGGATACCGTATGTGATCCCCGCCATTTCCCCGTGATGCGGGATGAAGTCATTGCCATGGCCGCCCCCAAAGACGGTGAAATATTCATTGATGGTACTTTTGGAGCCGGGGGCTATAGCCGCGCGCTTCTGGAAAGTGCCAATTGCAGCGTTTATGCCATTGATCGTGATCCAAATGTTCAGGAAACGGCGGATGAACTGGCAGGCGAATATCCGGGACGCTTTCATCTGCTGCCGGGATGTTTCTCGCAAATGGATATTTTGATGGAAAATCAGGCTGTGGCGGCAGTGGACGGTGTCTTGCTTGATATCGGTGTATCCTCCATGCAGTTTGACGATGCGCAGCGTGGTTTTTCTTTTCAGAATGACGGCCCGCTCAGTATGCGCATGAGCGATGAGGGATTAAGCGCGGAAGATGTGGTGAATGATACCGGGGAAAGTGACCTTGCGGATATTATTTATCAATATGGTGAGGAAAGAAAATCCCGCCGTATTGCCCACGCCATCATAGAGGCTCGCGCCATCGCCCCAATTACCCGCACTGCGCAGCTTGCCGTTATCATTGAAAAGGCGGTGGGCTATAAACGGTATATTAAAGGCAAGCGACAAATTCATCCGGCCACCAGAACATTTCAGGCCTTGCGTATTTATGTCAATGATGAGCTGGGCGAGCTTGCCAGGGGCCTTAGCGCTGCGGAACGTATTTTATCGCCGGGCGGGCGTTTGTGTGTGGTGTCTTTTCATTCGTTGGAAGACAGGATAATCAAACAATTTTTTAAGCAAAGAAGCGGCGGTATTTCGCACGGCTCCCGTCATATGCCGCAAGCATTGACGGCAGTAGGAAATGCGGAATCTCAGCCTGCCTTTACGATGATTGCGCGCGGCGCTGTCAAGCCGACCAAGACGGAAATAGGACAGAATATACGYTCGCGATCTGCAAAGCTTCGCGGCGCCTGCAGAACATCAGCAGCCGTTTACTCAAGAGATAAATCTGGAGATGAAAAATGATCAAAGTCGTTGTGAGTTTTTTTGTGCTTATGGTGATTATATCCGCAGGTACGGTATATAGCCTGAAAGAAACAACAGAACGGCTTGAGGCTCGTAAACACCAGCTTTCTGCACAGATTTTAAAAGACCGCGCGGCCATCAAAGTACTTCGTGCCGAAATGGCCTATTTGTCACAGCCGGAACGATTGCAAAAATTAAGTGCAAGGTTTCTGGCATTGACCCCGGCTCATTCAGCCCAGATGGCTGGCGCAATAAACGCCATTTCCACACGCGAAGAGGCCACAGGTGAAGAGGACGGGCAGAATAGGTATAAGCTGGTCTCGTTTCCTGTGGATCAATTTCCGGTGCTATTGCCCCAAAACAAGCCCCAAAACAAGCCCCAAAACAAGCCCCAAATCAGGTTCCAAAATAAGAAGGTGAATAAAGTCAAAGATAAAAAGGCGAAACCCGCAAGTTTCTACGATCGAATTTCTCTGACCATAGGAGACGAGAAATGAGGTCTGCTGACCTCCATATTGAAGGGGTTAAATACGAGGCCATCGAAGTGGCTCGGAACCGTTTGATGGTGCCGGCCTTTCTTTTTGTTCTTGGTTTTGGGATATTGGCCGTTCGCTTGGTATCCATTGGCATATTTGAGGATATATCGGATCAGGTCACCTATAGCCAGCCCGTAACAACAGAGATCGTGCAGGAACGCGTCGATATTCTGGATCGAAACGGGGTCGTTCTGGCAACTAATCTGTCCGCACCATCGCTGGCTGTTCGTCCGAGGCTGATTATAGGGCCAGAGGAAGTCGCGGACAAGATCGTCGCCGTTTTACCAGATTTAAACAGGACACGCGTGCTCAACAAGCTTAAATCGTCTCATCACTTTCTTTATATCAAGCGTAATTTAACCCCGAAACAGGTATGGCATATAAACGCCCTTGGTTATCCGGGATTGATTTTGGAACAGGCGGAAAAAAGAATATATCCTCAGGGAAATCTGGCATCGCATGTCTTGGGTTATGTCGATGTGGAAAACAGGCCGCAGGCCGGGGTTGAAAAATTCTTCAATGATCATCTGTCAAATACGGTGCGATYAAACGAGCCGCTATATCTGTCTCTGGACATCAGGGTTCAGCATATCGTTCGGCAGGAACTGGCTTATGCCATGAATAAATTTTCTGCAATAGGGGCGGCAGGAATGGTCATGGATATTAATACCGGCGAAATTCTGGCCATGACGTCTCTACCGGATTTTGACGGTAATGGTTCGGTGCAGCCGGCATCTTCGGAAATGAAAAATCGCAATATTCTGGAACCTTACGAAATGGGCTCTGGCTTTAAAACCTTCACCATTGCCATGGCGCTGGACAGTGGAGCGGTGACGTTAAATGATTCATTCGATGCCACAGAACCCTTAAAAGTTGGCCGCCGCACGATCAATGACGATCATGCGAAGGAGCGCGTATTAAATGTGCCGGAGATTTTTACTTTTTCTTCAAACATCGGCTCATCTCTTATTATTCGGGAGGTGGGCATAGAGCAGCAGAAAAATTATCTGCAAAAATTCGGCCTGTTTGAAAAGCCCGTTGTTGAGCTTACGGGCCTGTCGCGCCCGATTTTACCGGCGCACTGGGGGGAAATTCAGTCCATGACCGTATCTTACGGCCATGGGATCGCGGTAACGCCGCTGCATTTGGTGGCAGGAGTGTCGGCTATGATCAATGGCGGACGCCTTATTCCTGCCACCTTGATCCGTAAAGATACAGCTCTTGACAATGACTATTACCCACAAGTAATTTCGCCTGAAACCAGTCAAAAAATGCGTCATTTGATGCGTCTGGCCGTTGAATATGGCAGCGGCAGCAGGGCCCATGTAAAGGGGTATCTTGTTGGCGGAAAGACGGGCACAGCAGAGAAAGTGGTGAATGGCAAATATAGCCGGCAGGATAAAATCACATCCTTTGTTGGTGCTTTTCCCATGGATAACCCAAAATATGTGGTTTTTGCCATGCTTGATGAGCCCAAGGGTATAGAGGAAACTTTTTACAAGGCGACAGGAGGCTGGGTCGCAGCCCCTGTGGTCGGAGRGATAATAAAAAGARTTGGCCCTCTGCTTGGGGTCTTGCCAAGAGAATATGTTGAAACAAAATACCAGAATTTAATTCTGGTCGATACCGGAAAATARTTTAAACGAGACTGGATAAAAATGAAACTTTCTGAGCTGTTAACGGATAAGGCGCTTTGCCGTGATGTAACCATCACTGGCATTACGGCTGATAGCCGGGCAGTACAAAAAGGCTTCTTTTTTGCCGCGCTTCCCGGAACTCAGGTTGATGGATCAGAATATATCAGGACGGCGATAAAGGCGGGCGCGGTGGCTGTCCTTTGCCGCCCTGATGCCATACCGGAAAATAACGGGGGGCAGGATAATGATGACGTCATATGGATCAGTGACCAGATCCCGGCGCGGCTTTTCGCCCATATTGTGGCCCGTTATTTTGACAAGCAGCCAGATACAATCGCGGCCGTAACCGGAACGAACGGCAAAACATCCGTGGCCTCCTTTACCCGTCAGATTTGGGAATATATGGGGCATAAGGCGGGGGCTATCGGGACGCTTGGGATTACTGCGCCCGGAAAACCAGACGGAATGCCGGATGCGGCGGCACAGGCAACCGGCATGACGACTCCGGATCCTGTCACGCTGCAATCCGCCATGAGTGATCTTTGCCGGGCCGGTGTTGACCATGTGGTTTTCGAGGCCTCCAGCCACGGCCTCGCGCAATACAGGCTGGATGGTATCAATGTCTCTGTGGCGGCCTTTACCAACCTTACCCGTGATCATTATGATTATCACGGCGGCAGGGAAAATTATTTTTATGCCAAAGCCCGCCTGTTTGGCGAGGTGATGAAGCCGGGCAGCATCGCGGTTTTGAATGCGGATTGTCCGATCGTTATGGAAGTGGCCGATATCTGTTGGGCGCGGGGCCATAAGGTGATCACTGTGGGGCAATATTCCGGCGATATTCGCCTGCTTCGTCAAAGAACTTCAGACGTCGGACAGGAAATTACCATAAGTTACAAGTCTGAAATATATGACCTTATGCTGCCGTTAATTGGGTCTTTTCAGGCGATGAACGCCTTGATGGCGGCGGGACTTGTGATCGGCAGCGGCGGTGATGCGGTAGAGGCCTTCAAGGCATTGTCATATTTAAAAGCAGTGCCGGGCCGAATGGAGCAGGCGGGGCGGCATGAAACCGGGGCCAGAGTTTATGTGGATTATGCTCATACGCCGGAAGCTCTTAAAACCGTTCTGGAGTCTATCCGGCCCCATACTAAAAACAAGTTATCCGTTGTTTTTGGTTGCGGCGGCGACAGGGATAAAGGCAAGCGCAAGATTATGGGTGATATTGCCGCGAGGTTTGCCGATAAAGTTTATATCACAGATGATAACCCCAGAAGTGAAAGGCCCGAAGTTATCCGCGCCGAGATAATTTCAGAATGCCCAAAGGCCATTGAAATTGGCGACAGGTCAGAAGCGATTGCAGCGGCCGTAAACGCCCTGCAAAAAGGCGATATTCTACTGGTCGCCGGCAAGGGACATGAGCAAGGCCAGATTATTGGTGGCACGGTTCGGCCTTTTGACGATATGTCGGAAGTCCGCTCTGCCTTGGCGGCAAATAATTGTGGAAATTCTTTGAATAGGAGTGCCTGCTCATGACGTTGATACCACTTTGGAGCGGGCAGGAGGTCGCCCAAATATTTTCTGTAAAAATTACGGCATCGTGGCAATGTCAGGGCATCTCCATTGACAGCCGAACGACACAAGAGGGCGATCTTTTCTTTGCTCTGATCGGCCCCAACTCCGATGGTCATGATTATGTTAAAATGGCTATTGCAAAGGGCGCTGTTGCCGCCGTTATCAGCWAGCCTGTGGAGGGTCTCGACCCAAAATTCCTCGTGAGGGTTGATAACGTGAAACTTGCCTTGGATCATTTGGGACAGGCGGCGCGGGCGCGTGTGGATATTCCCATCATTGCCATAACGGGCAGTGTGGGCAAGACCGGCACCAAGGAAGCCCTGAAAAAGGCCCTGAGCCGGAATAAAAAAGTTCATGCAAGTGCTTTAAGTTATAATAATGATATTGGTGTCCCCTTGTCTTTGGCCCGTATGCCGCGAGATGCCGATTATGGTATTTTTGAGCTGGGCATGAACCATGCGGGCGAAATGCGGGAATTGTCTAAAATGGTCAAGCCCCATGTGGCCATTATCACGACGGTTGAGCTGGCGCATAGTGAGTTTTTTGAAGATGTAACCGGGATCGCCGATGCCAAGGCCGAAATTTTCGAAGGGTTGTTGCCCGGCGGCAGCGTGGTTTTAAATCATGATAACCACCAATATGAACGGTTAAACGACAGAGCCAAGGCACTTGGCATTAATAATATTATATCCTTTGGTTCCGATGAGAGCGCCCATGTCCATATTCTCAGGCAGGTTTTCCATGACACCTGCAGCTGCGTCATTGCCAATATCAAAGGCCGGATAATGACCTTCAAGGTTGGGATGCTCGGGCATCATTGGGTCATGAATAGTCTGGCTATTCTCTCGGCTGTTGATGCGGTGGACGGCGATTTGGGACTTGCGGGCCTTAGTCTTGCTGACATGAAACCCCTCAAGGGACGGGGCCGCCGACATCAGGTTTTTCTGGATCAGACCGCTGAGGCCTCAATTCTATTGATTGACGAAAGTTATAATGCTAACCCCGCTTCTATGAAGGCGTCTCTGGAAACACTGGCGCAAACGTCGATCAAAAAACATGCAAGGCGTATGGCCGTTTTGGGTGATATGGCAGAATTGGGCACACAAAGTGAAATATTGCACGCAGAATTGGCCAAGGTCATTGAAGATAAAAATATTGACCGGGTTTACACGGTTGGCCCCCATATGAAATATCTGTCCGACAAATTGGCAGGATTTCGCAATGCGGGACATTTTGGAACGAGACAGGCACTTGAAGATAAATTAACCCGGGATTTACGCCACGGTGATGTGATAATGGTCAAGGGATCCAATGCCAGCGGCATGGCACTTGTTGTCGAAAGAATTTTAGAAATGGAAGCATTGGACATTAAGCAGGCCATGTGAAGGAAGTAGATTAATGCTCTATCATTTATTATATCCGTTAAGTGAAGATTACGGGATATTCAACCTGTTCAGATATTTGACATTCCGAACGGGCGGCGCGTTGATGACGGCTTTTCTCATCAGTTTTTTRTGTGGCCCCAGGATCATTGGGTGGTTAAAGAGCAAGCAGACGAATGGTCAGCCCATAAGGCTTGATGGGCCGGAAAGTCATATTCTTACCAAGCAGGGAACCCCGACAATGGGCGGGTTTTTGATCCTGCTCGGCCTTACGGTAGGGACACTTTTATGGACAGACTTATCCAATCAGTATGTGTGGGCCTGCCTTGTTGTGACCACGGGTTTTGGCCTCATTGGTTTCTTTGATGATTATAAAAAAATTACCAAATCCAGTTCTGACGGCGTGTCGGGAAAGTTGAAATTATTTCTTGAAATTCTTGTATCTGTCATTGCGGTTCTGATGATTATGGATAAAGCGGGGGGAGGCATAAATAGTCAGCTCGCGGTGCCGATGTTTAAAAATATGCTGATTGACCTTGGTTGGTTCATGATACCCTTTGCGGTATTCATTCTGGTGGGGGCCTCCAATAGTGTCAACTTGACGGATGGGCTTGATGGTTTGGCCATCATGCCGGTGATCATTGCGGCGGGGACATTTGCCCTGATTTCTTATCTTGTGGGTAATATTGTATTTGCAGATTATCTGCAGTTAACCTATGTGGCGGGCGCGGGCGAACTTGCCGTATTTTGTGCGGCGATCATAGGGGCTGGCCTTGGTTTTTTATGGTTCAACGCGCCGCCGGCCATGATTTTTATGGGTGATACGGGAAGTCTGGCCCTTGGCGGGGCTTTGGGCGCCATAAGCGTGATAACCAAACATGAAATTGTCCTTGGTATTGTCGGCGGGCTTTTTGTGCTTGAGACGGTATCCGTAATTGTTCAGGTGGTTTCCTTCAAATTGACGGGCAAGCGGGTATTTCGCATGGCCCCTATCCATCACCATTTTGAGAAAAAGGGCTGGGCGGAGCCGACAATCGTCATTCGTTTCTGGATCATTGCCGTATTGTTGGCACTGGTTGGGCTTGCCACATTAAAATTGAGATAAGGGAAATTAGGGTAAGGCATGACAGTATTTTCAAGAACTGATACCAGTCTGCTCAGTGATTGGTGGTGGACTGTGGACCGCTGGTTACTGATGGCACTTGCCCTGTTAATCGGCCTTGGCATTGTGATGACATTCAGCGCAAGCCCCGCTATCGCGGAAAAACTGGGTCTGGGTTCCTTTCATTTTGTCAAACGTCAAATTCTTTTCATCATTGCCGCGATGATCGCCATGATTGGCGTGTCGTTATTGCCTGTCCAGTGGGTAAAGCGTCTTGGCGTCACTTTGTTTCTGGCCGCTGTGATATTGATGGTTCTGACGATGGTGATCGGGTTTGAGGCCAAAGGATCCCGCCGCTGGTTGTCAATCGGCAGTTTCACGCTTCAGGCTTCTGAATTCTTAAAGCCTGCCTTCATTATATTTTCAGCATGGATGTTTTCAGAAGTTCACAAAACCCCTGAATTCAGAGGCTGGTCAATAGCCATTTTTTCTTATCTTATTGTGGTGGCTTTGCTGATTTCTCAGCCGGACTTTGGCCAGACCATATTGGTTTCTCTGGTATGGGGCGCACAGTTTTTTATGGCSGGMYTGCCGATGATATGGGTTCTGGGCCTTGCGGGYCTTGGTATGGCAGGRGTGTTTCTCGCCTATATGCTTATTCCGCRTGTATCGGACAGRATTGATCGTTTTCTATATCCAGAGATCAGCGATACCTATCAGGTGGATACCGCCTTGAATGCCCTGCGAAGCGGGGGGATATTTGGCCGTGGCCCCGGCGAGGGGGCGGTGAAGAAAATTCTGCCTGATGCCCATACAGATTTTATCTTTGCTGTCACGGGAGAAGAGTTTGGCGTTCTTTTATGTTTGATTCTGATTGGGCTGTTTGCCGTCATTGTGGTGCGTAGTTTAATCAAGAATATGAAAGAAACAGATATGTTTGTCTTTCTTGCGGTATSAGGCCTGATCATTCAATTTGGGTTGCAGGCCTTTATCAATCTTGGGGTTAATCTTTCGGTACTGCCCAGCAAAGGCATGACCCTGCCTTTCATTAGTTACGGCGGATCGTCCATGCTGTCGATGGCCATTGCCATGGGCATGGTTTTGGCGCTGACGCGGCGCGGCGCGGGAAATAATCTGGAGAATCTTAATTCCGGATGGAGAAAGTCATGAAGCGGCGGCGCACGAGCCATATCGTATTGGCTGCAGGCGGAACAGGCGGACATGTTTTTCCTGCCATCGCCCTGATGCATGAACTTCGTCGCCGTGGGCACGAGATAACTTTTGTCACCGATGATCGGGGCTATCAATATCGCGACCATTTCGAAGGGGTCAAAACCCGTAAGATATTTAGCACCACATTTGCCAATCGGGGGCCAATAGGCAAATTGATGGCGCTGCCCAGGATTATCAGCAGTATTTTTGATGCCCGGCGGATTTTGGCGGATATGAAACGCCGTCCGGGGGCCGTCATTGGCTTTGGCGGTTATCCTTCTTTTCCAACCATAAAGGCGGCCCTGTCATTGGGTATCCCCACCTGCCTTCATGAACAGAACGCAGTATTCGGACGGGCCAACAGATATTTGGCAAAATCGGTAGATGCCATCGCGCTGTCTTTTGAAAAAACCCAAAAGGCCAAACTGGAGAAATATGCACAAATTGTGGTGACCGGCAATCCTGTGCGCCGCGAAATTGTGGAACTTGGCGATAAATTTTATCCGGATATCGGGGAAGACCGTATTTTTCGCATTTTGGTCATTGGCGGCAGTCAGGGCGCCAGTATTTTTGGGGAAGTAGTGCCGCAAGCCATTTCAACTTTGCCGCGCGCCCTTCAGCGCCGTTTGCAGATTACCCAGCAATGCCGGGAAGAGGATATTGATAAAGTTCGGGAAGCTTATGCGAAGACAAAANTTGCGGTGGAACTTTCCACCTTTATCCCCAATATTGCGCAGAGTCTGGAATGGTCACATCTTGTGATTGGCCGGGCCGGTGCGTCAACCATCGCGGAACTTACCGCATCGGGCCGCGCCGGAATTCTGGTGCCTTATCCTCATGCAACCGATAATCATCAGATTGAAAATGCCCGCGAAATGGTCATTGGTGGCGGGGCATGGCTATTTAATCAGAAAGAATTTAACGCGGCGGAGCTTGCAAAATTACTGCAACGGTTGGCTAAAAGGCCCCGCGATGTCTGGCGGGCGTCAGAAGATGCCCGAAAGATTGGAAAACCATATGCCACAAAAGATCTTGCGGATCTTGTGGAGCGTTTGGCATTGGTAAAGGGCGATAGCCGCTCAATCCGAACAGAGAAACCAGCAAATACAAAATCAGAAGAAGATATCAATGACTCGGCAGCAGAAAAGCCCACTATACTCAGGGGGATCAAATGAATAAAAATATGCAACCGGCAAAAATTGGCCATCCGATAAATATTGGCATTCTGCATTTTGTGGGTATCGGCGGTATTGGTATGAGCGGCATTGCCGAGGTCATGCATAATTTTGGCTATAAGGTGCAAGGCAGCGATCTTGGCGAAAACCCTAATGTGGCAAGATTAAGGGCTTTGGGCATTAAGGTTATGATCGGTCAAAGGGCAGAAAATCTTGACGGGGCATGGGGCATTGTCTGTTCGTCAGCCATCAAACCGGATAATGCAGAAGTTATGGCGGCGCGGGCGGCTAAGATGCCGGTGATACGGCGCGCTGAAATGCTGGCCGAACTCATGCGTCTTAAATGGTGCGTGTCCATCGCCGGCACGCATGGTAAAACCACGACCACCTCCATGGTGGCGGCGGTTTTGGATGAAGCCGGGTATGATCCGACGGTCATCAATGGCGGTATCATCAATGCTTATGGCACCAATGCGCGGCTTGGGGCCGGGGACTGGATGGTGGTGGAGGCCGATGAATCTGACGGCACTTTTGTTAAAATTCCCTCTACTGTGGCCGTGGTGACCAATATTGATCCTGAGCATCTCGATTTTTACGGTGATTTTGAGACAGCGAAGGAGGCTTTCAGAACGTTTGTCGAGAATATCCCCTTTTATGGTTTCGCGGTTATGTGCATTGATCATCCGGAAGTGCAGGCGCTTATTGGCCGGGTCACGGACCGGAAAATTGTGACCTATGGCTTCAGCCCTCAATCCGATGTGCGCTGCAAGGATTTACAATTCAAAGATGGTTCTGCGATATTTAATGTACAGATCACCAATCGCTTTGAGGATAGCGAGGATGTTCTGCCTGACATCAGGTTGCCTATGCCGGGGCGGCATAATGTTCTTAATGCCATGGCTGCCATTGCGGTGTCCTATGAGATGGGTGTTACAGGGGAGGTCATCCGGGATGCTTTTGCTAAATTCTCAGGCGTAAAGCGGCGTTTTACCCATGTTGGCACAGCGGCGGGCATTACGATTATCGATGATTATGCCCATCATCCGGTGGAAATAGCCGCCGTCTTAAGCGCGGCAAGAGAAGCCTATCAGGGCCGTGTCATCGGCGTGATGCAGCCCCATCGCTATTCCCGTCTTGAAAGTCTGTTTGATGAATTTTGCGGCTGCTTTAACAATGCGGATGTGGTGATTGTAACGCCGGTTTTCGAGGCCGGAGAAAAACCTATTGAAGGGATAAGCCGCGATAGCTTAATCGATGGCATTCGCGCCGCCTCCCACCGCAATGTCATCGCACTGGACGGGCCAGAATTTTTGGCGCAGCAGATTGCGGATATTGCAGAGGAAGGTGATATTGTGATTTGCATGGGCGCGGGCACCATCAGCCAATGGGCCTATGATCTGATGGATGACCTTGAGGGCTTCATGAAAGGCGGCAAAAAATGATATCCGCAGGAAAAATCAGCCTTTCAAGTATGGGTGATTTATCCGCCATACGGGGAAAACTGGTGGCCCATGCGCCTTTGGATAAATTGACATGGTTTCGCGTTGGCGGCCGTGCGGATATGCTGTTCGCGCCCGAAGACAAGGAAGATTTATCGCAGTTTTTGCAGCTCATTCCCGCTGAAATGCCGGTGATGCCCTTGGGGGTTGGATCAAATCTGTTGATCCGGGACGGCGGCATCGAAGGGGCTGTCATCCGCCTCGGCAAGAAATTTTCCCGCATTACCATTGAGGGTGATGAAATAACCGCCGGTGCCGGCGCGCCGGATATTGCCGTGGCCAGCGCGGCGCGGGATGCCTCGCTTGCGGGGCTGGAATTCTTGCGCGGTATTCCGGGCACCATTGGCGGCGCGGTTAAGATGAATGCCGGGGCTTACGGCACAGAAATGTCAGATGTTTTCATATCTGCCCAAGTGATGGATCGTGCGGGGCGCTGCCATATTCTGTCAAAGGATGAATTGCAGTTTTCCTATCGTCATTCATCGCTTGGAGAGACGATGATTTGCCTGTCCGTACGGCTGAAGGCCCGCGCCGGTGATCGAACCGCCATAGAAAAACGCATGCAGGAAATTGCGGATTCTCGCGAGGAGAGCCAGCCGCTGCGCACCCGAACCGGCGGCAGCAGTTTCAAAAATCCTGACGGGGTCAAGGCCTGGGCGTTGATTGATGGCGCGGGATGCCGGGGCTTGAAAATGGGCGGCGCCATGGTGTCGGAAAAACATTGTAATTTCCTGATCAATACCGGCGATGCGACTGCCGATGACCTTGAAAGTCTGGGCGAGGAAGTCCGCCGAAGGGTCATGAATAATTCCGGCGTTGATCTTAAGTGGGAAATTCGCATTGTTGGTCAAAAAACCAGCCAAAAACATAGAAATATCGGAGGCAACTATGGCTAAACATGTTGCTGTGCTTAAAGGCGGCTGGTCTGTCGAGCGGGAGGTCTCTCTGGTAAGCGGCGCAGCGGTTGCCAAAGCATTGCGCGAGATAAATTATGAGGTCAGTGAAATTGATGTGACGGTAAATATCGCGCAGGATCTGGCCACCTTAAAACCTGATGTTGTCTTTAACGCGCTTCATGGCCGCTGGGGCGAAGATGGCAGCATGCAGGGCGTGCTTGAAATATTGCAAATTCCCTATAGCCATTCGGGGGTTGCCGCCTCTGCTATGGCCATGGATAAAATATTGTCCAAAAAGCTGTTTCAAACGGCGGGTATCCCCACCGCCGAAGATAAAATAGTGACCAAAGCAGAGCTTTTTTCAGATGACCCCTTGCCGCGTCCCTTTGTGGTGAAGCCCTATAATGAAGGATCCAGTGTCGGCGTGATCATTGTCAGGGCCGGTGATAAATTTGACCCGGATAGGGCCGGCCCCTGGCAGAATACAGATCAGTTGATGGTGGAAAAATATCTTCCGGGACGGGAGTTGACGGTTTCCGTAATGGACGGCAAGGCGCTGGCGGTGACGGAATTAAAACCGCGCGCGGGTTTTTACGATTATGAGGCAAAATATCAGGAGGGTAAGACCGACCATATCATTCCGGCGCAACTGGATCGCCGTATGACCGACCTCATCATGAAACATGCTGAAAAGGCCCATAATATATTAGGCTGCCGGGGTGTGACGCGGTCGGATTTTCGTCTTGATGACGGGCCGGGCGGTGATTGGCCCGCTGGTGATGGAATACCTTATATTCTGGAAATAAATACCCAGCCCGGCATGACGCCGTTATCTTTGGTGCCGGAACAGGCCCGCCATGGGGGAATGACTTTTGCTCAGCTGGTCAGCTGGATGGTGGAGGACGCCTCATGTGGACGCTGAATAAAAAACCTAAAAAGAAAAGCAAAGCATCCCCTGTTAAAAGGGGGGCAAAACAGGCTCAAAGTCTCGTCCGTCGCCGCCGTATCAGTTTATTCTTTCGGGTCTCCAGTCTTCTGGGGGGCATAACAGTTGTTGTGCTGTCCGTTTATATCTGGAAAAGCGGATTGCTGCAGGAATGGAGCTTGGAAGCCAGAGATACCGTAGACCGGAAAATTGCCAATGCCGGCTTCATGGTTGGGGAAGTTCGGATTACGGGGCAGGAAAATACCGATATAAATCAGATACGAACGGCCCTTGCGCTTTATGATGGTCAGTCAATTGTGTCACTGGATTTGCCAGAAATTCTGGGACGGGTTGAAGGTTTGCCCTGGGTAAAGCAGGCCACCATAATCAGAAAATTACCGGACGCGCTGGAAGTGACAATCACAGAATATGAGGCCGCCGCCATTTGGCAGGAAAGCGGCGTACTTTTTCTTGTGGATCAATATGKGAAGGTCATAACAGGCGAAGGATTGGAAAAATTCGGGGATGTGCCGCATATTGTGGGGGGCGGTGCCAATGAAAATCTTGCCAGTCTTCTGGCCCTGAAAACCGCCCAGCCGGATCTTTTTTCCCGGGTAAAATCTGCGGTTTGGGTTGGGCAGCGCCGATGGGATTTGAATTTTCACAATGGCATCAAAATAAAGCTGCCGGAAAAGGAAACGGCCCTTGCGTGGCAGCTGTTATATGAATATGAAAGCCATCAGAAAATACTGGCCAAGGATATCCTGATTATTGATTTGCGCCAGCACGGAAAAACGATTTTGCGATTGACCCCGCAAGAAGCTGAAAGACGCAGGCTGTTGAAAAATTCCGGCGCAAAAGAAGAGAGTATTTAATTCTATGCGAGAGCAAACCATTGCAGCATTAGACATCGGAAGTAGTAAAATTTGCTGCTTTATTGCCAGAGTGGCTGAAAGTGACGATGGTTTAAGCTATCGGCCCCGCGTTATCGGTATTGGCCATCAAGTCTCTAAAGGATTAAAATCCGGCACGGTCATTGATATGGAAGAAACCGAAACATCCATTCGCGCGGCGGTTGATGCGGCGGAACGTATGGCAGGGGGAAGTCCGATCCATGACGTTTATGTTAATGTTTCCGCAGGYCAGCCGAAATCCAGCTTTTTCTCGGTAGAGGTTGATGTGGCGGGCCATGAAATAAGYCAGCTKGAYATWGAYCRYGTKYTGRSCGCAGGKCRGRAGARYCTGMARMATGAGGATCGYTTCMTCATYCATTCCCGCGTCATAAGTTACAGCATAGACGGCGTGGCTGGAGCTAAAAAGCCGCTGGGCATGTTTGGCGATACGTTGGGAGTGAGAATTCATACTTCTTCGGTCGCGCTCAGTCCGTTGAAAAATATACAGACCTGCTTAAATCGTTGCCATTTAAATTTAAAAGGGGCGGTATTAACCCCCTATGCTTCGGCGTTGGCGGTTTTGGTGCCGGATGAACGGGAGATTGGTGCTATTTGCGTTGATATTGGCGGTGGTTTAACCAGTATTTCGGCCTTTCGCGATAATGAATTTATTTTTGGTGAGATTCTTGCCGTGGGCGGTAATCATGTCACGCGAGATATCGCGCAAGGCTTGTCCGTATCGCAAGCGCGGGCGGAGCGGTTAAAAACTTTATATGGCAGTTGTTTGATAGACCGGGTTCCCGTGCGGGATCAAATTGACATCGTGCAAACGGGGGAGAGCGGACAAGAACAAGCGATTACGATTCCCCGGTCGATGTTGACCGCAATTGTTAGTCCGCGCGTCGAAGAAATTCTGGAACTGGTTCGGGATAAAATTATCAAAACCGGCCTTGCGGATTTAGCGGGCCGGCGCATTATCTTCACAGGTGGTGCCAGTCAAATTTCAGGATTGGAAGAGCTAGCCAGAAAAATATTCTCAGTAGACTGGTCGCCGGAACTTCGCGGGGATTTTCATATCAGGTTAGGGCGGCCTATAAATGTGGATGGTTTGGCCGATGCAACGGCKGGACCGATGTTTTCAACTTGCGGTGGTTTGTTAAATTATGGTGCCGCAAGCCCGGATGATGTTCATTCTATTTCTGCGGATAAAGTCAAGATTGGTATTTTTTCACGTTTTGGAGCCTGGATGAAGAAGAATTTCTAGTTAAATGACTCAAAATYAGGCAAAAACGACTCGAAAGAGAAAAAAAACGACTCGGAGCGYATTTTTTTAAAGACAGCGTGAATCACATAGGGTAAATTATAGTTAACATRTTGTTACTACATATTGAATCACACATGAGCACTAAGCCATTTGGAGGACAGAATGACCATAGAATTTACAACGACTGAATTAACTGAGCTAACACCGAAAATTACGGTGTTTGGTGTCGGGGGCGCGGGGGGAAATGCGGTTAACAATATGATAAATATGGGCCTTGAAGGCGTGGATTTTGTTGTCGCGAATACGGATGCACAGGCGTTGGCCTATTCCAARGCYGAACAGAAAATCCAGCTTGGCGCGCAATTAACGCAGGGGCTCGGGGCAGGGGCTCGRCCCGAAGTTGGCCGCGCGGCGGCAGAAGAAACCATTGAAATGATCCGTGAACATCTTCGCGGGTGCCATATGACTTTCATCACGGCGGGTATGGGCGGCGGAACCGGAACAGGTGCCGCGCCAATCATTGCCAAAACAGCCCGCGAAGAAGGTATTCTGACGGTCGGCGTTATTACCAAACCCTTTCAGTTCGAGGGTAATCGGCGGATGCTCTTGGCGGAACAAGGGATTATGGAGCTGTCGCAATATGTCGATACTTTAATCATCATTCCAAATCAGAATCTATTCCGTATTGCCAATGAGCGGACGACTTTTGCAGATGCTTTTGCCATGGCGGATGAGGTTTTGCATTCCGGCGTTCGCGGCATTACTGACTTGATGGTGTTGCCGGGGCTGGTGAACCTTGATTTTGCTGATGTCCGCACAGTGATGAGTGAAATGGGTAAAGCCATGATGGGTACCGGCGAAGCCGAAGGGGAAAACCGCGCCCTTGAAGCCGCAGAGGCGGCGATCTCCAACCCGCTTTTGGATGAGGTTTCCATGAAGGGGGCTAACGGCGTTCTCATTAATATTACGGGCGGGATGGACTTGACTTTGTTTGAAGTTGACGAAGCGGCCAATCGCATTCGCAGCGAAGTAAACCCGGAAGCCAATATTCTGGTGGGTTCTGCGCTGAATGCCGACCTGGATGGTAAAATGCGCGTATCTGTTGTGGCGACGGGCATTGAATCTGATGGCGGTGCCCGCCATGATGAACCCCGCAAAACATATAGTTTTGATAAAAAACCTGAAGTTGAGAGCAAGCCGGCTGCGGATACTCATGGTGATTGGGATGAGCCGGTTGCGACCCATAAATCGATTGTCGAAACCGCAATGGATTCCTCAAAAAATCCTGTCGAAGAAAATGTCTTAGGCGTTAAAGGGCAGGCTGCTGTGGAGGAAGAAACGCTGGAGCTTGWAAATGAAGTTGAAAATATAACCGAGGCGGTCAAGAGTGACGTTCAAAGGGAAACGGAAAGAATACTCGCGCAATTAGCCGAAGGAATAGTCCAACAGACGAGCCCCAAAGAAGAAGGGAATGCCAAACTGACAGCAAGCCGTGAAGAACCTTTCATTTCTGCGGCACCCGTCATGCCGGAAAAGCGTATGGAGCCATTGATGCAGAAACCAGACCCCTTTGCAGAAGCGGCAATGGTAAATGGCCCTGTGACAAAAAAAACGCCTCAGAAACGTGGGTTTCTAGGGTTTTTTGGTGGCGGCGGCAAGCCAGAATCTAAAAAACCAGAATCCAAAAAGAAAATAGTCTTATCTCAAACAGATATGTTGGAACCAGAATTGAATATTGAGCGATCAGCCCCGGAGATTAAATCTGATCCGCCGGAAATTAAAGCTGACCCGCCGGAGATTAAAGCTGACCCGAAGGTGGCGCACGCGTCTGATAGGGCTTCGCAGCAACCTAAGCAGGTGGCAGAGAATACCCCCGCCACAGCAGGCATGTTGGATCAAAAAGAAGAGGATCATCTGGAAATTCCAGCATTTTTAAGGCGGCAGGCCAATTAAAATGGTTTTTTTTGAATTCGAGACAAATATACATAATATTTTAACTATCGTCCGTTAAAAGATATTTTAATAATAAAAAACGCTTAATATAAGAGCGTACAAAACTATAAAACAGTAGAGTAGCAGATTGAAGTAACAGGCAATGGGAAGTGTATAAAAAATCCCAGAAACTAGATTTAAGGCGGGTTTATCCCGTCTTTTTCTTTTTTAATATTCTCAACCAATATTTAAGTGATGTGAAAAATGTTTGATGAAGGCCTAAAGACATCCCTTTGGGTTTCTGCGGAAATCAGAAGATGTGACGGTATATTCCTGCCCATGACGGTCGTGAACCGGGGGGATGGTGACCGGGGCCTTGTGATGATTAAACAATATATTGCCGGGCAAGGCTGTATCATTCATAGCCGAAAACGTGATATGTCCGGCAAGCTTGTCTGGCATTGGCCCCTTGGGGATAGGCCCGTTTCGGAACGGGAGGGGGATGACCATATCGCGCGTCAGCTGGGTTATGATGAAGATCTCTGGGTATTGGAAGTCGAAGACCCCAAGGGACAATATGCACCGATGTCATGAATTTTAGAGCGCTCTAATCTTCCCGGTTGGCGTCCATTATTTTACGTATTTCTGCCAGACCGGTAATGGTGTTCAGAATACGATCCTGGGGTATCTGGGTCGAGAGTTTGATCAAATCCGGCGCGAGGTTGTTGATTATTTTATTCCGGAACGCGTGGCCTTTTTGGGTGAGCCATACACATTTGCTGCGTCCGTCTTTGGGGTTGGGGCGCATTTCGATCAACTGATGAGTCTCAAGGCCGCAAAGGGTGTGGGTCATCGTCGTTTTGGGTAACTGAAACGCCCGAGAAATCGCCAGAGGTGTCTGTCCATCACCCAACCGGTCAAGATGAATCAAGACATTAAAATGCGCATTAGACAAGCCTTTCGGTAACTGCTCATTCACCAAGGCACTGCTGAGTTGGCTAATGATGCCAATTTCGTTGAATAACGAGAAATATAAAGAGAGTGTTTTGTCTGCGGTCACGTCAAGCCTTTATAATTTTAGCGTCCAGCGGCCATCTTGGGGCTGGTGGTACAGGGGCAGCATAGCCCAACCGCCCCAGCATTTGAACCCTTGTTTCCTTTGCGTCCAGAACTTCATGGATCTGGCTGAATTTTTCCTTCATTTCCGGATATTCCTGCAACGCCTGGCTTATAGGGTGAAGGCCAATGCCCCTACTGGTGGCTGCTAGATTGATCCGCACCCAGTCCCGCCCGACATTCAATTGATCCATTCGGGAATTTGTTGCTGTTGTTAACCATATGTACCCCATGGCCGTGTCAATATTCGCCATAAGCATATCTATCCCCTGCTGGTAGGCTGAAGATTCGGTATCAAGCGCCGTTTCCCGGGTCAGCAGACCAACGGCAGAAAGGCTGTCCATCAGGGGGCCGCTAAGACTTATACCGTCTGGATTTTCATTGATCTCTGATTTTCCTATTCGAAAGAGGTCCACACTTTCTTTATAGGTACGCGGCGTTTCCAGCTCTATGGCCATGGCCTCATGGGTCAGCTGCCGCAATTTGCGGATAGTCTCAGGTTTGTTTGTTGTTCCAGCATGGGTATTATTCTGTACAATATGGTGAAGACCCTGCAATAAATCATCAGGAACAAGGCGTTCCGTGTCAAWAGGCACCTTCATGGATCGACGGGTCAGAATATGGGGAAACAGCGGGTTTTTTTTAATGGTTGTGTCACGAACAAAGGAAATATCGGCCACCGGGCGTTTGTCCAGCTGGTCTTTGTCATAACCTTGCGGGAAGGGTGTGATGGTTGCCAGATACCCGTCCTGAGCTGCTGCGATGTGCAACTGCTCCAGAAAACAGCCAAGGCCGATGGTGATCTGCCGATTAAAAGGGTCCGTATGGGGCAACAGGCGGCCTGTATCCACATAGAGGATTATCTTGTCCTCTTGTGCAAGGTCTACCAGCCAGGGTTGCCTGTTGTGAGGATTCGGTGCCAGGATGGCATAGGATAATGCACGCCGCCTTGGTTCCGCATAAGTCCCGGCCTGTTGCCATGGGGCAAGGGCCTTTGTCGGTTTGCGGCTGCCAAGAAATAGTGCCGTTGCCCCGATAATCACGCCCCCGCCGATAATAGCTATGGCTTTGCGCCGTCCCATTAACATCATAATTTTCCTTCTATTGTTTAGTGCGATATCGAATCATTATAGTGCGATATCGTATTAAGTCAATAGAGATGTCAGGTTTATTACGATAGTGTGGGTGGGCGCAGTCGCAGGCCCAAAATGCCAATATTCACCAATTTCATAATTTTCCAAATTTTTTTTTCGCACTTTTTTTTGAGTGACCTCTTGAATCTTGGCGCTTGAAGCCTATCTCTTGTGGGAGCTATTGGCACTCATGAGTGGTGAGTGCCAATGAGGAATTTTTAACTTAAACTATAGAAGAGGTCTTAGAGATGGGTTTTCGTCCTTTACACGATCGTGTACTTGTACGCCGTATAGATGCAGAGCAAAAAACGGCTGGTGGCATTATTATTCCTGATAGCGCGCAGGAAAAACCAAGTCAGGGTGAAATTGTTGCCACGGGCAAAGGTGCCAAGGCTGAAGACGGCACCGTAACCGCCCTGGACGTAAAAGCCGGTGATACGATATTATTTGGCAAATGGTCCGGCACGGAAGTGAAGATTGACGGAGAAGATCTGTTGATCATGAAAGAATCCGATGTCATGGGTATCATTGAATAAATATTTTCCCGAATTTTTCTTTTCTGGAATAAACAAATTTAAAAGGAATAAGTAAATGGCTGCAAAAGATGTAAAATTTGGCTCTGACGCTCGTGCCCGCATTATGAAGGGTGTTGATGTACTTGCCAATGCTGTAAAAGTAACGCTAGGCCCCAAGGGCCGTAATGTTCTTCTGGACAAATCATTCGGCGCACCGCGCATCACCAAAGACGGCGTTTCCGTTGCGAAAGAAATYGAACTTGWWGACAAGTTTGAAAATATGGGCGCGCAGATGGTTCGTGAAGTGGCATCCCGGACAAATGATGTTGCAGGCGATGGTACCACGACGGCAACTGTTTTGGCTCAATCCATTGTACGCGAAGGCTTTAAGGCCGTTGCGGCCGGCATGAATCCGATGGATCTTCGCCGGGGTGTGGATCTTGCGGTCAATAAGGTTGTTGCTGACCTCAAAGGCCGGACGAAAACGATTTCTTCCAGTGAGGAAGTCGCGCAGGTTGGCTCTATCTCTGCAAACGGCGAAATAGAAATTGGCCGGATGATTGCGGAAGCTATGGATAAAGTTGGCAAAGAAGGCGTGATCACTGTTGAAGAAGCAAAAGGTCTGGACTCAGAGTTGGACGTCGTAGAGGGTATGCAGTTTGACCGTGGTTATCTGTCGCCTTATTTTGTGACCAATGCAGAAAAAATGACGGTTGAGCTGGAAAATCCCTATATCCTTCTTCATGAGTCAAAATTGTCAAATCTGCAGTCAATGTTACCCTTACTCGAAGCAGCCGCACAGTCCAGTCGTCCTCTGCTGATCATTGCAGAAGACGTAGAAGGTGAAGCACTTGCAACGCTGGTTGTTAACAAGCTGCGCGGCGGTTTGAAAATCGCTGCGGTTAAAGCGCCAGGTTTTGGGGATCGCCGTAAAGCCATGCTTGAAGATATCGCCATTTTGACTGGTGGTCAGGTTATTTCCGAAGATCTTGGCATTAAGCTGGAAACCGTAACATTGGATATGTTGGGAACGGCCAAGAATGTTTCCATTACGAAAGATGACACAACAATCATTGATGGTGCGGGTGAGCGCGAGGCTATTGAAGCCCGTTGCGGCCAGATCCGCAGTGCCGTAGAAAATACATCTTCCGATTATGATAAAGAAAAATTGCAGGAACGTCTGGCCAAATTGGCTGGTGGTGTTGCGGTCATCAAAGTTGGCGGTGTTACGGAAACCGAAGTGAAAGAGCGCAAAGACCGCGTTGAYGATGCYYTGCATKCMACRCGCGCKGCKGTTGAAGAAGGTATYGTYCCTGGYGGYGGYKCYGCTCTKCTTTATKYWRYWCGGGYKCTTGAMGGYCTTGAAGGCGWWAATAGTGAYCAGAMWGTGGGCGTTAATATYRTSCGYAAAGCTCTGGAARCTCCSSTKCGTCAGATCGTTGAAAATGCAGGTGAAGATGGTGCCGTGGTTGCGGGTAAATTGAAAGAAAGCAAAGATATTAACTTTGGTTTTGATGCCCAGAAAGAAGAATATACCGACCTGATTGCAGCAGGTATTATTGACCCGACCAAAGTGGTGCGTACAGCATTGCAGGATGCGGCATCTGTCGCAGGCCTTCTGATTACCACAGAAGCCATGGTTACGGATCATCCTGAAGAAAAATCGGCTGGTGGCGGCGGCATGCCGGACATGGGCGGTATGGGTGGTATGGGCGGCGGTATGGGCTTCTAAGCCATACTTAGCTAAATATACTTTACCTGACCTAAATATATTTTATCTGAAAAGAGCCGAAGCAACACTTCGGCTCTTTTTTTTGATCGTATTTAATCTGTTCTTTTCAGGGATTGTATTTCTGCTATAAAAAGATAATTCAGGAAAAAAACCGGAGTCAGGAAAAGGATAGAGCCGTGTCCGAACAAGAAAAATTATTTGATATTCGCAATTGGGTGCCGTACCAAATGTGGCGGCTGTCTCAGGAGGCCGGGTATATCCTCGAAGAAAATTATTCGGTTAAATATAATATCAGGGGGGAAAGCTGGCGCTTTATGGCGATGTTGGCCAGTTCAGCACCGGTGTCGGCTAAAAAGCTCGGGGAGCTTCTGGATATGGATCAGGTGCAAGTGACGCGTGCCTTGAATAAGCTGCTTGATAATGGCTATGTTACGCGGCGCACCGACCCCAAAGACCGGCGTAAAGTTATTCTTAATTTAAGCCGGGAGGGGGCGGAAGTCTATCAGGCCATTGTGGTTATGGCCATGGAGCTGGAGCAGAAGTTTCTTGGGGAAATGCCGCAGGAAGAGCAGAAAGCTTTTCGGGGTACATTGACACGTCTTCTGGGTAATATGGACAGCATTCGCGGGGATTCAAAGTTATTCTAGAGCGCTCTGCGCTTAGATACGGGCAATTTGATGTAGTCAAATAAACCATCCGCCAGGCGCGTTGCGCCGGGAGATGTGGGTCATCTGTCAAGCAACGCAACGACGCTGATGRYTTGTTTTGGCCCACCGAAGGCCGGGTTCTTTTGTCTTATGGCTACGTTGAGCTTTTTATCCGATGCCTCGCATCGCATTGCAAAGCTCGCCTTGCCATAAAACAAAATCATCCCGGTCAAATGGCCGTATATAAACGCAGGGTACTCTAGGGCGCCTGCCCCTCATTTTATTGTAATTCAGTTATAATCTCTTGCAGATTACAGAGGTGATTTGAAGCCCATTAGCCAAGCATTTCCAGCTTTGCCAGCTCTACCTTAACGCGCAATTCCACGTCATCAAGTATTTCATCCAGCACAGGATCATTGGACAGACCTCTTTCGCGTGAGACGATGGCCGCCACATCTTTGAGCTGGCGCTRAGGAATTTGTCCGGCCAGCAATCCATGACGAATAAGCTCCAAATGCCCGAGCATTTCTTCTACTCTGACCAACCCTTTTGACTTTCCTTCGCTACTGGTCGGCATTTCTTGCAGGGACAGCAGGGAACTCACTGCCGTCAGGGGGGATGTCCCGCTTGGCGGCAGCGCTGCCGCGCTTTCCTCTGATGAAAGGATCTCATTAAAACCCGATTTGTTCGCGCCGGCTTTTTTCCCCTTGCGCGACACACCGGGCGTCGTAATTCTTCCTGGTCCTTTAATTTCCATAGAGCCCTCATCACCTAGAATATAAATCAATAGATACCAGAAATTGATACCCCTTCATAGACATAATATAATGAATATTCTACTCGGCAATCATTACCCTCTGCGGTAATTTTTTCTGTCCGCACACGATAAACACTAGGCCATTTCCAGAAGTCTCCAGAAAAATCTTTTTAAAACAATATGTTAAAATTTTTACCGCCGCCTGTTTTTTTGGCACGAATTTCGCATAGTCAGATATGAGAATTTATAACGATATTCTGAAATGGAATTAATATGCGGCAGAAGTCCCAAAAACTGAAGCTATATCAAAAACTCCTCACAGTCATGCTGATGGGGGCGCTTGGTATGGGGCACATCCTGCCCGCACAAGCGGCCTCTCGCATAAAGGATCTTGTTTCCGTTGAGGGCGYAAGATCGAACCAACTCGTCGGTTACGGCCTTGTGGTCGGCTTAAACGGAACCGGCGATTCATTAAGAAACTCCCCTTTCACAGAACAAAGCCTGACGGCTATGTTAGAGCGCCTTGGTGTCAATACACGCGGCGCATCTATGAGAGCAGAGAATGTTGCGGCGGTTATGGTCACGGCAAGTTTGCCGCCTTTTGCCCGCACCGGAAACCGTCTTGACATTAGTGTCAGCTCCATCGGTGATGCAGAAAATCTTCGGGGCGGCACCTTAATCGTAACGCCGCTTAAAGGGGCCGACRGCGAAGTTTATGCTGTTGCGCAAGGTTCTATTCAAGTTTCCGGATTTTCTGCCGGCGGTGATGCCTCGAGCGTAACGCAAGGCGTACCCACAGCTGGGCGGATACCTAACGGCGGCATTGTTGAAAAAGAAGTCAATTATTCCATGCTCGCTAAAAAAGAAATCTTTTTCTCCCTGCGCACACCTGATTTTACAACATCACGCCGCATTGCCATGGCCATTAATAAAGAAATGGGCACAAAAACGGCTATGGCTATTGATCCCGCTACCATCCTGATTATCAAGCCTGAAACTTACGCTGATAATATGGTCAATCTGGTCACAGATCTTGAATTACTTTATGTTCAAACCGACCAAAAAGCCAAAGTTGTCGTTGATGAACGATCCGGTATCATTGTGATCGGCAAGGAAGTTCGGGTCAGTGAAGTGGCCATCGCCCAAGGCAATTTAACCATTCGTGTTACAGAAACGCCCCAAGTATCTCAGCCCAATCCGTTTGGCGGCGGAGAAGCGATTGAAGTTCCAAGAACCGAGCTTGATATTGATGAAGGTGAAGGCAAAAAATTCGCCCTTCTGAAACCTGGTGTGAATTTACAAGAGCTGGTTGACGGCTTAAATGCCCTGGGTATCGGTCCCCGCGATATGATCGCCATTCTACAGGCCTTGAAAGTATCCGGCGCTTTGCATGCAGAAATTGAGGTGATGTGATGGATTTAAAATTCCTGAATATACAAAGCCAACAACCACAAGCCCTACAAAATCTGGCCCAACAGAATCTGGCAATCGCAAAGAGCAAGCCAGCGCAGCCGTCCACTGCTTTCGAAAGAAAGGCATGGGAAACGGCGGAAACTTTTGAAGCTGTTTTTCTGGCGCAAATCCTGAAAAGCATGTCCTTGGATATTAAGTCTGACGGGCCATTTGGCGGCGGGCAGGGTGAAGAGGTCTTTCAGGATCTTCTGAGTGAACAAATTGCCAATCAAATTGCAGCTAATGGCGGCATCGGGCTTTCCGATTCCGTTTACCGGGAAATTTTAAAAACGCAGGAAGTGAATGATTGACATGCCAAACAATGAAAATTCTTTCCCTGAGGCTTCAGAAAACCACAGTCTTTTAGCACCGCTCATCCAAACAACAAAAGACCTTACTAAAGTCATTTCTGACGAGATTACCTTGCTGCAAGCTAATCGGCCTAAAGAAATGGAAAAATTTTTGCCCCTTAAGAATCAGCTCATGGCCGCCTATCATAAAGAAATGTCTGAATTGGGCGCGCGCGGGGGGCTGCCTGCGAGCGGTAATGGGACAGCTGCGCGCAGCTTAAAGCAAGAATCACGCCTTTTTCAAACTGTGCTAACGCAGCATACCCGCCTGATCAAAAGCTTGAAAACAATATCAGAAAATATGATTCAAGCCATCAGCCATGAAGTGATAAAGACCCAAAATCAGGCGACCCGTTATGGGGCCAATGGCGCGCAACCTGTCAATAAATCCCCCACATCAATCACGTTAAATCAAACCGTTTGACGCTTCAAAAACATCTTATTTCCGTCCCTGTTTTTCCCCCCCATTTCCCCCAATAATCCATGATATTTGTCGTATCTAAGCGCAGAATGCTCTAGTGCCCTATGTCACCTTATTTACATGATTTGGATCACCTATCCCGTTTTCTGGGTAGGAAGCGTTGCGCGGGCGATGCTTTAGCATCGGCAAGCAGCGGTGACGCCCTTCAGGGAACGGGACAGGTGACCCTTCGGGCGGCTTTACAAGCCCTGCCGCGTGGCGTTTGCCCGACGCTTGTTATGCGGGGCATGACGGCACGCCGCGCGCCTGCTCAGCAGACTTGTAAAGCCGTCCAAACCATGCAAATAAGGTGACACAGGGCACTAGGGTCTGTGGACAAACTCATGACGGATGCGGTAATTTCTGCTGCAAGCTTTGCCTAGTTGATGGCAGAATCTTCCTGCAAACCCATTACATTCTAAGAAAACGTAAAATTTTTCTTTGTTTTACAATGACTTATTCCAAGAAAAAACTGGCACACCTCTTGCATTTTATTAATCGGTATATCCCGTTTGTGGGATACGACATATTCAGAATGCAACTCATGAAAGGAAAGCTAGATGTCTTTCTCAGTAAATACAAATGCCAGTGCCCTGTCGGCTCTGCTTAATTTGAATAGTACGACAAAGGATCTGGAAGCCACCCAGACCCGGATTAATACCGGCTTAAAGATTTCTTCTGCGAAAGACAATGCGGCGATCTTTTCAATCGCTCAGAAATTGCGCGCTGACTTAAGAGGTTATAATGCGGTTAAACAAAGTCTGGATCGCTCCATCAGTACAACTGACATTGCGCTTACTGCTGCGGGTGCCATTTCAGATCTGCTCATTGAAATGAAAGAAAAATCCGTTGCGGCGGCGGATGCGGGTCTTGATGTCACAAGCCGGATAGCGTTGAACGAGGATTTTKCCGCTTTAAGAGATCAAATCACGATCATTGTGGCCAACTCCGAATTTAACGGCACCAATTTGATTGACGCCGGGACAGATGCCATTGTGGCCATCACCAACCCCAACGCTTCACAGACCATTACCATTCCTCATCAAAATCTGACATTGGGCGGCGGCAATGTAACAATCACGGCGGCGCAAACCATCACGACCCAGACCCTCGCATCAGCAGCTCTAACCGATATTGACAACTCACTTGCTCTGGTCAATGCRGTTCTGACCAGATTGGGCGCGGGCGGCAAGGCCYTGGAATCTCAACGGGCGTTTGCAGATAAAATTTCAGATACTATCGAAGTTGGGATTGGTAATCTGGTGGATGCCAATATGGCTAAGGAAAGTGCCAATTTACAATCGCTGCAAGTTAAGCAACAGCTTGGTATTCAGGCACTATCCATTGCCAATCAGGCCCCGCAGTCAATCTTAAGTCTATTCGGCGGTTAAGCGATAYATCACCGTCCGCATTCTGAACAGCACATCCTGACCGGGAGTGGTCTGGCACATTAAAACCAGCCCTTCCGGKCAGCTGCTACAATAGAAATATATTTAAACGTTATTTTAAGACTAACAGGATCAAGAATATGGCCTTTTCTGTAAATACCAACGCAATTGCCCTGTCGGCACTTTTCAACCTCAACAAAACRACAGCTCAGTTAGAAACAGTACAGAATCGTATCAAYACCGGTCTTAAGATTTCATCGCCCAAAGATAATGCCGCCATATTTTCCATTGCCCAGAAGCTTCGCGCWGACCTRAAAGGCTATAATGCGGTCAAGCAAAGCCTGGATCGTTCCATCAGTATWGCCGATATTGCSCTYGCMGCYGCRGGKGCCATTTCWGAYCTGCTCATTGAAATGAARGAAAARWCSGTYGCVGCRGCSGATRYRGGYCTTGATGYSACMAGCCGGRYAGCKTTRAAYGARGATTTYKCCKCYTTRAGAGATCAAATYACSATCATYGTGRMYAACKCSGAATTTAAYGGCACMAAYYTGMTTGAYGCCGGRACMGATGCYATYGTSGCCATCACCAAYCCCAMCGCCAGCCAAACCATCTCAATTCCTCATCAAAATCTGACATTGGGCGGCGGCAATGTAACAATCACGGCAGCCCAGCAAATCACAACACAAACACTTGCCGAAGCTGCCCTGACCAATGTTGATGATTCACTAGCTCTGGTTAATGTGGTTCTAACCAGATTAGGTGCCGGCTCAACATCTTTGGAAACTCAACGCATTTTTGCTGATAAAATTTCCGACACTATTGAAATCGGCATTGGAAATCTGGTGGATGCTAATCTGGCCAAGGAAAGTGCCAATTTACAGGCCCTGCAAGTCAAACAGCAGCTGGGCATACAGGCGCTGTCCATCGCCAATCAAGCCCCGCAATCAATTTTGAGCATCTTTGGCTAACATTATTGGTCTTTTCTTTTTTAAGGTCTATGBTACCTTAATATCGGGAAATAHATAGGGGAAGTTTATGACAGACCATAACCCACAAGATGACGATATTTTTTTGGAAGGGBDCATTGTHDCBCTTCGTCADCCKGATATYGAAMAGGAYRTRATSMAGGGCCAYTGGCATAGCTGGTTCAATGACTCCGTCACCACACAATATCTGGTTCACGGCAGCTTTCCTGTGAATAAAGCGCAGCAAGCGGAAATTATTGCCCGTGAAATGGCCGACCCCACCTCATTATTATTGGTTGTCCTTGACAAAAAAACATCCCGGCATATCGGTGTGGTTTGTCTGAAATTCATCAATAACATCACACGTTCTGCGGAACTCAGCATCGTTTTTGGGGACAGATCCGTTAAAGGCGCCGCATTGGAATCTGTTGCCTTGCTCACCAGACATGCCTTTGACCGGTTAAATCTTCAAAGAATCTCTGGCGCGCAGCACGCAGACCTGTGGCAATGGATGAACAGCTTGGAATTGATCGGTTATCAACTGGATGGTTATCACCAGCATTATGGTATCCGAGACGGTGAAAAATATGACGTTGCAAGCTATGCCATAACATCGAAAAGATTTTACGACCTGCAAAAACAACGGGGCGGCAATATTTGCACGGCTGATTTTGAGGGCCTGCTCGCGCAGAGAGGCCTTGAAAACCGCACTGAGGTTATGAGACTGTTTTTTGAGAATTTTTACGGTTCCTGACCATTTTTTTTAGCCAACGGACCAAGCGCCAGAATATCCACGCCCAAGGCTTTCGCCTCATTGAGCAGGGATGAGCCAAGGCCCGCCACCAGATCAGCCGACATAACCGCCTCAAGAGACGCCCCTATAGCGCTGATCACAATGACCAGTTTTTGCGTGCTTCTTCGCGGATAATCATCATATTTCCCGGGCGTATCCTTTGGGTGAGGCCGAATGATCAAACGATAGGGCCCGCAATTCCCCTTCAGATATTTCCGCCCCTCACCCGCGTTTAAGATGTCAATCAGGCGATCAAGACATTCGAATTCCGTCACCTCAAATGTAAAGCCCATAGCCTGCATTTCATGGATATAATCGGAGGCAAATAAAATAAGGCTTTCGCCTTTCCTCGCCTCCCATTCGCGGGCCGCAAGACTCTTATCTCTTTGACGGCTGATAAAATAATTTTGGTATAAATCTCCCGAAATAAAGATATCGCGCTTGACAAATCCAAGGGACAGCAGCGCGGGAATTGCGGCCTCATCTATCACGGATACCTGATCCGGCAAGATCACTTCGCCCTGATCATCCTTAAAACGAACGGCAATATTATGATGCGAATCCAGAAAAGCCGTCACTTTGATCGCAAGCCGTTTAGCCACCCGCCAAACCATCTGTTCCGTCCGGTCATCCACATGACAGGTGCTTGTTATAATGTGATCCGGCGAAAAACTGTCCAAATAACTGGTGACATCCTCTTCTGACGATATATCAGGCCAATCCAGTGCTTCAAACTCATTTTGCCGCCATATGACATGGGCATAATCCTTGGCTATCACGATAATATTGGGCCCGGCAGATATATTTAGGTGATCAAACAGGGGATGACTTTTGGCCCCCTCGCCTTGTTCAGATAATATTGATCTGAGGGCAACGAGCTGATTGGTGCCGCCGGGGTCACGGCTGAAAAACAGGATTTTGGTCATGATAATCCTGCCATTCGGCGAATATCATCGCATGTTTCAAGCGCCAATAAGCCATTACGGGCTTTTGACTGCAATGCCGTGCCCTGCGTTAAATGATCATAAATATTAGATGCCGCATTGAACATTTCCCTGTTCTGCACCGTTTTGGTTATCTTTTTGGGGCCATTTTGGGGTTTAATCGCTAATGTTTGGCTAAAATCAGTTAAACTGATGATGGTTTGATCAAAAATGAGTTCAAGATCAAAAATCATGCCCGTCCGCATGTCCGAGCCAATCAAATCTATTTGGCCGCTGTTCGCTGTCTCCAGCTTGGCAGATATGGTTGGATCGTCCGGCCAAAAATCATATATGATGCCTGATGCGGCCTTAACCATAACAGGCCCCATCAACATATGGATAAGGTCCGTCATATGGGAACCGTTATTATATAGTCCCTTGTTATACAACGCCTTTCCAGATATGAAAGTTCCGTATTTATTATCTTGAATATCTTTGGCAAGTTTCCTGATTTCAGGGTCAAAGCGCCTGATATAATTCACCGCCATATTATCCGGATAGAATGCGGCGATTTCACGGGCCGCCTTTAAGTTATCGGCAATGGGTTTTTCGCAGAAAATAAGCCGGACGTTATAATTTTGTAATTTCCGCAGATATAATTCATGGCTGGGCGCCGGGGTGCAGATAGAGACGATATTGAAATTCCGGTCTCGCATAGCCTGCTCAAGGCTTTCATAGGCCTTGCCTATCCCCCAGATATCGGCAAAATTCTGCGCGATTTTCAAATCCGTATCAAGGCAGCCTGCAAGATCAAAGCCCGTATGACTTTTAAAAGCCTTGGCATGGGTCAGGATATTCGGGCCATCAATATCGTCCTGATCATAGCCGCCCGCAATGGCCCCGCAACCGATAATCAACAGAGAAAAATTCTGGCTTTCTGTCATCGCGATACCTTTATCTGATTGGCATCTTGATTAACAAGCCTGATCTCAGGATTTCTGGTTAGAAAATCTACCACATCTTCTATGGTGAAATCTGGATTTTTCGGGGTGAGCGCTTTTAGAATATGACWGATAACCTGAAAATCCTGCYGGGTATCCAGCGTGACCGACATTCCCGGGCCGCGCTGCAATCTTGGCGTTGGTAAATATTTCACGCTGTAGCGTTCTGGCGTCTGGTATAGATAACGACTGACATGTTCATAATCCAGAGGGTCTTGCGTCCGGGCGTAAGCATCCGCCAAAACAGCCGTGCTGAAAATCTGCACCGCATAGCCCAAAGGGTGGGCCAAACCCGTTTTAAACTCTGTAATCTCAAGATTGCTCAGATAATCAACGCCGCTGGCTGAATATTGGGCCAGCGCATGATCTATCAAGGCCGGATCCATCAACGGGCAATCGCCGGTAAGCTCAACAATGATATCGGCTTTAAACGCTTGCGCCGCGCCGAGTACCCGCGACATGACATTATCCTCACTGCCGCGAAAGCATTTTACATCCAGTCTTGCGGCTTCTCTTGTGATCACGTCATCTGCATCATTGAGGGTCGTCGCAATGACAATATCATCCAGACAGGCTGCCCGCTTTACGCGCGCGACCATATGTTCAAGCATGGTTTTACCAAGGCACGTCATCATCATCTTTCCGGGCAAACGAGAAGACGTCATACGGGCTTCAATGGTTGCGATGATGCGAGGGTTCTGTGTCATCCGGYAACGATATCTGCTATTTGCGCAATCACATAATCCACATCATCCCCTGTCATATTCACATGCAAGGGCAGGGACAAYGTGCGGGCGTAATATTCTTCCGCGCCGGGCCTTGTTTGCGGGCCATATTTTTCCCGATAAAAAGGATGGGCATAGATGGGAATATAATGAACCTGACTGCCCACATTCCGGGATGATAATTCACGGACAAAATCAAGGCGCGAAACGCCTAATGCCTTAAAATCAATCAAAACCACATAAAGATGCCGCACCGCGCAGCAGTCCCGCGCAGACCCCATTGGCTTTAGATATGCAGACAAATCCTTCAAAGATTGATCATATTGCGCAACAAGTCTGCGCCGGTGATCCGTAAATTCAGGCAATTTATTTAACTGGCTTAGGCCAAGGGCGCAGTGAATATCACTTTGGCGATAATTATACCCCAGAATTTGCATTTCATAAGCCCATGGCGGCGGCTTCTCTATTTCGCTCCTGGATGCCGAAACCCATTTTTCCGCGTCCCTTTCAATACCATGATTTCGCAGGAGACAAAGCCTGTCATATAACGCTTGATCATTGGTCGTAACCGCCCCGCCCTCGCCCATRGCGATGGTCTTGACCGGATGAAAGGAAAAAACCTCTATATCTGAAAAACCGCAGTCCCCGACGGTAAGATTTTCTCCATCACRTGACAGGTATGTGCTACCCAAAGCGTGGCAGCTATCAACAATCATCTTCCAGCCATATTGCTGGGCGATCATGCTGATGGCCTCAATTTCGGCGACTTCGCCGGTCAGATTAACCGGCGTTATGGCAACGACAGACTGAAGCTCTTCGGGGCTCAGGCTATCTATCAAAGCCATGACATCCTGCGCGCGCATCATGCCCGTATCCGGATCGACATCGGTAAACAGAATATCTGCGCCGCAATATACCGCCGCGTTCGCCGTTGCAACAAAACTGATGGCGGGCACAATGACCCGATCACCCGCCCCGATATTCAACGCCATATAGGCCATGTGAAGCGCCGCCGTACCGCTTGAGCAGGAAACCACATAATCAGATTTTACGGTTTGGCGTAATTTATCTTCGAATTTTTGAACAGTCGGCCCTGTCGTCARCCRRTSGYMSWRYWWGMYRWMSACAACGGCCCTGATATCATCATCATCAAGACATTGCCGGCCATARGGCAAGTATTTATGATCCCTCAAGGTCATATCCTCGTTAACAGCTCACGAAAATGGGCATCATCCAGCCATTCTTTATTTGTATCACTGGAATAATCAAAATCTTCCGCCACATGCGTCGCATCTTGATCCGTATAATGTTTATCTGACCAAAATCTGAATTGCGGCGTGATGATATAGCGGTCTTCCAAGGCGATTGTCTGGCGACCATCATCCCGGGTAATCATCTGTTCATGCAGTTTTTCACCGGGACGAATACCCGTTTCCCGAAGTTCAAGCTCCGGGGCGAGGCAGCGCGCCATATCGCTAACTTTCATGCTGGGGATTTTCGGTATATAAATTTCGCCGCCCTGCATCATGTCCAAATTGCTGAGTACGAAATCAACCCCCTGGCGCAGCGTAATCCAGAAACGTGTCATACGCATATCCGTGATGGGCAAGTGATCCGTGCCATCGGCAATCAATTTGTTAAAGAAGGGCACAACAGAACCGCGCGAGCCCAAAACATTGCCGTAGCGCACCACAGAACAGGTGAAATCCTGTTCGCCGCCAAGGGCGTTGGCCGCGACAAAAATCTTATCCGACGCTAATTTTGAGGCCCCATAAAGGTTAATGGGGCTGGCGGCCTTGTCTGTGGACAGGGCAATGATCTTTTTTACCCCGCAGCCGATCGCTGCTTCTGCCAAATTCTGTGCGCCAAAAATGTTAGTTTTAATACATTCAAAGGGGTTATATTCCGCGATGGGGACATGTTTCAGGGCCGCAGCATGGATGACAAAATCAACGCCGCGCAGCGCCATATCCAAACGATTTCTGTCCCTCACGTCCCCGATAAAAAACCTCAGATTGCTCATTTTTGGGTGGCTTGAGAAGGATYGCTCCATCTCATATTGCTTTAATTCATCGCGGGAAAAAATTATCAACCGCCGCAAGTTGGCCCTATCCAATAAGGTTTGTGTCAGCATTTTACCGAATGATCCGGTGCCGCCAGTGATCAATAAAGTGGCATCGTCTAAAAAAGCAAGATCAGATTCAAAAGACCGGATTGATATTATGCTCATGGCTCTGTCCTATCTTTTCTCAAAAATCCACCAAGTGGCATTGTCCATACCGGTCATGACCTTCCATTCAAATCCATAACCAAGGCATTTTAAGTCCGGAAAATTTTCCAGCCAAAAAGAACCATAATCCCGCTTGAATAATTTGTCGCCATGGTCACGATATTGAAGAATTTCAGGCTTGTCTGAAAAATATTCATTACAAACAATATATTTACAGGTCGAATTATAGATATTTGTGCAAGCGTCCAATAGATCATCATGATGGATATGAATCATAACGCCCGACGTAAAAGCCAGATCCACCGGCTTTACGGGTACGGTAAAATTTCCCGCAAAGGCGTCTTGCACATTGGCTTCTGGCAGCACCCCGTCCTTTATCAAAACTTCTCTGGCTTTTGCATTGGGTTCAACCGCGAAATATTCTGCTTCGCATAACATCTGCATGGCRCGAAGATTTAAACCAATATTTGGGCCGACYTCCAATATRGAYTTTGGCATRTCATGCGCCATATGGCCAAATATTTTGACCCACAGTGATATTCTCATCCTCATCTGCTCAAAAGAAACGGCATTCCGCTCGACATAACTGTCTCCGAAATCACCCTGCCAGAATTTAACCTGTTCCGTTTTATCTTGTGACATTATGGGGGTCCTGACCCTAAAGTTTTTACACTATGAATATTATATCGTTAAAAGAAGATAATTTCACTAACTTCTTTTAAAAATTAAGCTTTTACGTTTCCTTAAAGCTGATTTCTCACGCTGAAACATCCCTTGAGGCGCTATTCCTTGAGGCTCTTCTGTTTTATTGCGCTATTGATTGTCATCCAATCGGGATTATTATCGAGATATGTCAGGCATTCCTGCCATGAAAAATCATCTTTTCCCTGAAAAGCCGTTAAAATTTTGGTGATCAAATCAAAGTCTTCTGGTTCGTCCACACACCATCTATGATGCCCTAACCTATGATCGGACGGAAAAATTCCGCAGTTAAACTCACTATTTTCGCGGTAAATATAGGGGGTTACATGTTCACGCTGATGGGCCTCATGGCCATGGAAATAGGCCCTTTCCAAAGCCCTTGCCGAAAAAACCTCCACATCAAGGCCGCGCGGGAAATTTGTCGGCCCTAATGTGATATAATCATATTGATCACTATGGTTCCTGTAATATTGGATCACTTGATCCATCAAGCCTGAATCAATCAGGGGACAATCCGATGTTACGCGCACAATGATGTCAGCGGGATATTCTTGCAAAACCTGATAATAGCGCGCCAAAACATCATCTTCCGGCCCTCGAATACAGTCGATATTCACTTCTCTGCAAAATTTCTCTATCGGATCATCGGTCGCATTAGATGTGGTTGCCAACACCAATTGGTCAATGGTCTGACTTCTTCGCAAACGACTTACATGATAATCCAGTAATGATCGCCCGCCAATCCGTTTCATTATCTTTGCGGGCARTCGCGTGGATGTCATGCGGGCCTGTGAAATGCACAGAATCTTATCCATCATGATTTATCATACAAAAAAGGCCCGCACCAAATGGTACGAACCGAACATGATAATATTTTGGGGATATCGCCGTTAAGCTTCCTCATCAACAACAATACCCTCAACACCATCACGCCCTTTGTTATAGGCGATAAGTTTTAAAATATCTTCCGAAGGAAACTGGGTAACCACATCACCCGTATTAATATCAACACCCTGATAGACGAATTTTCCTGAACTATCGTCCAGAGCAATACGCAGCTTTGTACCCGGCGGCTTGTTGGGCAATGACGCGTCAATGAATTGTTCCGCAGCCTTCAGAAAATCCTCTGTATTTCCGGCAATCAGTGAATCCAGTCGCTTTTCAGTAGATTGGGAAATCACTGACGAGACCTCTGCCGCGACTGCGCGGCTTGCCTGATCAGACCCATTTGAGGGTCCTGCCTTAGAAACGCTATCCGTTATAACGGAGGCCTTCGATACAGCCTCACTTTTCTCACCTGTGCTAGGCAAGCGCGTGCTGGTTATGTTAATACTTTCAACCATTTTAACCTCTACATATACCCATCTTTCTATACATCATACTATAGGCTATTTTACGTTCACAATCAAAATACTATTACAATAAATTACATAAAAAATATATTTTAAAAAAATTAGTCGGCGAAATTTGGTGGAGACAAAATATGCCCCCACCAATATCGTAGAATAAAATATTATCTGAACAATGCCAATACGGAACCAGGTGCCTGGTTCGCAATCGACAGTGCCTGAAGACCAAGCTGCTGCTTAACCTGCAATGATTGCAAGTTCGCACTTTCCCGGGCCAGATCGGCATCAACCAGATTACCAATACCAATTTCAATGGCATCAGAAAGCTTGTCGGTAAAGGCGCGTTGGATATCAACACGTCTCGCGCCTGCACCAAGCTGGGACAGGAAGGTGTTAACCGTTGCTTCGGCTGCGGTGATGATATCAACAGCCGTTGAAGCTTCAGCAGCCGTCGTAATATCACTTGTTGCGGATATACCAAGGCCGGCACTTGTCGCACCAATATCAGTAGCCGCAATGGTAAGCGAGAATGCTGCTGCACTATCGCTGCCATCGGGCGCAGCAACAAGAGCAGTAATACTTTGACCACCGGCCTCTACCGCGTTAACGCCATTAAACTCAGCATTATTAACAACCGTATTGACCTGCGCGACAAGAGCGACATATTCATCATTAAGAGCAATTCGGGAATCCGCATCCAGACCAGGATCAAGGGAAGCGGTTGCTTTTGCTTTTAATTCAATTAAAAGGTCAGAAACAGCTTCTGCGGCAGCAAGAGCAACATTCAATGAACTTGACGCACGGTCAAGAGAGCTCTTTACGACATCCAGACCAGCCAGGTCGGCGCGCTGTCCTTGAGCAATCGCGAATACCGCGGCATTGTCTTTTGCTGAAGCCACTTTCAAACCAGTATTAATTCTGGACTGAACCGTGCTAAGCTGTGCATTTGTTCTTGAGAGGGATTGCAGGGCGATAAGAGCACCCGCGTTTGTATTGACTGAAAAAGCCATATTATATCTCCATTCTGAGAGTACTTAAACTAAAGAGCATTTTGCTCCATTAAAGGGCCGAAACCCACTCATATCAGCGTATAAATATTTGCCATTCTGGCTAAACCGCTGACCTGATAAGAATAGGTTGTAATCTATTAAGGAATAGTTAACAAGAATTATTTTTCGGAGAAGGACGGATTCATCTTTCAGAATCAAATTGTTACATAAAATTATTGATTTATAGTTAATAAAAATTAACCATAAAAACCCATAAGAACCCCCAAACGTTAACCGTTATACAGAGTAATTTGTACCCGTTTGAGGGTTGGCCTGAGGATTGGTTCCTGAATTAGTTCCTGAATTAGTTCCTGTGGTCTGGCCCACATTATTTTGGGCTTGGGCTGACAGGCCTTCCATAATATTTTTATTAATATCGAT
>NVVM01000012.1 GCA_002402225.1 Alphaproteobacteria bacterium | reverse complement strand
GCTCAGCGTAGACTTGCCAACACCCAGGTTCAGAGCAGTGTCATGRTGGGGCTGATCACTTGTTAAAGCCAATCGAACAGCTTTTTTTCTAAATTCTTCGGTAAAATTATGTTTCTTAGTGGGCATCTGTTAACTCCTGATTCTAGGTTGGTTATAACAGATTGCTCTCCGCTTTTACGAAGCAAGTCCAGTTTACTTTTATTAGCATGATCTCTTTTTCGACCTCTTTTTTTAGGACGTAAGGCACGGCCTGTACGATTTTCCATTTGCTCCAGCCACATCAATGGTGTCAGAGTTATTTGATTTCTATTTTTGTATCGATGGGTTGAGTAACATGTTTGTTGGTTTCGCTCTGAAGGTTCCAGTTGTTTATTCTTCTGGAATATCTTCCACAGGCAGGGAGAATTTAACGAGGCCCTTCATTTTATTGGGGTCGATGGGCTTGCCGCGCCGCAGGATGCTGATGCGGCCGTGGCGGGCCAGATGTTTGGCCTGTTGTTTGACGGCCAGAAAATATTTCCGCCATGCATCTTTGGGGCTATCTTCTCTTGCGCGATCATCGGCAATTTCGATGGCAATGCTGCGCGGSCCAACAGCCGAACCACGTTCAACGGCTCTCATGATATAGAGGATGATGGGGTCTTCCTCTTTTTCAATTTCATTTTCTGTATTTTGATTTTCTTGTGTCATAGGGGGCATCTATCATGAAAATGTCATGGGGGCCAGATAAATTCTTTAATTACTGTGCTTATTCGCTATAAAGACCGCATAAAAGAATAAGCGGGATAATATATGCCAGTAATTTATACGCCAGCGGGTTACATTTTATGGGGAATTCTGATCGGCGTACTTGTGGCGGCTCCGCTCGGGCCGGTGAATTTAATCTGTATTCGCCGCACGCTCGCTTATAGCAAACGCAATGGCTTTACGGTTGGATTAGGGGCGGCGGCGGCGGATACTATTTTTGGCGCAATTGCCGCCTTTGGTCTGTCTTCTGTCATGGGGCTGGTGGATAAGGTTGATGGCTGGTTTAGTCTTGTTGGCGGCAGTATCTTGATTATTCTGAGTATTAACCTCTGGACGAAACATCCTCATTTAAGCGATGTGGAAGACACGGTACGGGATCGACTTAAAGGTGCCGCCGGGGCCTTCACGCTCACCATAATGAACCCCATGACTATTTTGGGTTTTGTCGCCTTGTTTGTGGCTCTTGGGCTTCAGAATATGGAGCCGATAAATGCTGTGGCTATTACGATTGGTATAGGCCTTGGTTCCAGCCTATGGTGGTTTACGATCACGAGCTGCGCGGGATATATGAAAAGCCGTTTATCCGATAAACATTTACTGACCATCAATCGGGTTTCCGCCGTTATTGTGGCCCTGTGCGGCCTCTGGGCTGTAAGCAAAAATCTATTTTAAAAAACCACTTTGCCGTTTGCGATAAAAAAGCCATTACGGAACTCGGGTTTCTGATAGCGAAAATCTGTCCCATCCGGATTGACGACAGTGCCGCCTGCCGCCTTTAAAACAGCGTGACCTGCGCCGGTATCCCATTCCATGGTTGGGCCAAAGCGGGGATAAATATCCGCTTCTCCCGCCGCGACAAGGCAGAATTTCAGTGAACTTCCGGCCGAGGTAATATCTGTGACGCCCAGCTTTTCAAGGAAGGCATCGGTTTCAGAATCCCGGTGTGATTTGCTGGCCACGGCGGTGATGCCATTCGCCGGGACATCACGCACTGAAATGGGCTTTTCCGCGCCAATGAAACGGCCTTCGCTAATATCCATCTGAACGGCATGCGTTGGGTCTTTGGCGACGAACAGGCGGCCCAGGGCAGGGGCATAAACAATACCAAAGCTGGGCTGTTTATTTTCTATCAGGGCAATATTTACCGTAAAATCTGATCCCTTTTTGATGAATTCCTTGGTGCCGTCCAAGGGATCAACGAGCCAGAATATATCGGCAACCTCCGGGATATTCCCGCTGCTGGCCTGTTCTTCGGCAATGATCGGAATATCTGGGGCTATCTCTTTCAAGTCCCGCAGAATTATGGCCTCTGCGGCTTCATCCGCTTCGGTCACCGGGGAGGCGTCTTCCTTAAAATTAATATCAAAATCTTTCGCATAGACGGCCATAATTTTTCGGCCCGCCTCAAGCGCCGTTTCATATAATTTCTCGGCGAATATTTGATAATCAATCATATGTTTTGTCATGGCGATTCCCAATGTAATTTCCATAGTTACTATTGTTATTGTCGAATTGCTATTATATGTTCAATCTAAAATTTGTCATGTTTAAACTAATGTCATATTTAAATTAATGAAAGTATCTATTCCATGAATGATGTCGATTTCTCTGCGTTGTTATGTTCCCGTCTYTGCCACGATTTAATCAGTCCCGTTGGGGCCATTGCGAATGGGCTTGAAATCTTGGTGGATGAAAATGATGASGTGATGCGTGCAGAAGTCATGAAGCTTTTGGCCCAGAGCGCGGAGACAACATCGGCCAGACTTAAATTCTATCGTCTGTCTTTTGGTTCTGCGGGTGGTTTTGGCGAAAAAGTGCCTTTGAGAGAGGCTGAAAGCGCCATTAAGGGACTATATCTATCGGGGAATATTGACCTGACGTGGCAATCGGATATTGGTGGTATGGATAAAGATGCCATGAAAATAATGCTGAATATGGTATTGCTCGCGGGAGAAAGYCTGTTTCGGGGMGGGGAGATGCTTATTGAAATTAAAGAGGAAGCGCCCACCGTTAGCGTTATGGTGAAAGTTCGGGGAGATAAAATTATTTTTAGTGAGCTTATCCGCAAAGCTCTTRTGGGAGAAAYTCCGGAWCAGGAAATCGAAGCGAAGACGGCRYCGGCTTTTCTYGCGGCCAGTGCCGCYCRGAAAATTGACTGTAAAATACARCATAYGATGYATGATGAACAGAGCTTCTCCCTCCAAATGTCCTATCRGGAKGGYGGTATTTAGAGCATTATCAGAGCTTTTTAATAAAATTTAACATAGCGGAATAAGCAGGTAGAAACTTTTTAAKATATTTTTTCAATCATTTTACCCCTTTTTAACCCTTTTCCACGATCTTGRATAAGAGTGAAGGTATATGACACGTCTTGTCACATGGAAAAGGTTGAGAGTTATGGATGATTTACTAAGCGAATTTCTTACAGAAACATCGGAAAGCATCGATGTCGTTGATGTGGAATTGGTGACCCTGGAACAGGACCCAACAAACAAACCAATATTAGATAATATTTTTCGTTTGGTACATACTATTAAAGGCACCTGCGGTTTCCTTGGGTTGCCGCGGCTTGAAACTGTGGCTCATGCCGGTGAAAATGTATTGGGTAAATTCCGGGACGGAGAATTGGTCGTCACACCGGGCTCCGTTACATTGATCTTAGCCGCGCTTGATCGTATTAAAGAAATCCTTGCGGGATTGGAAGCAACCCAGAAAGAGCCAGAGGGAGATGACAGTGAGCTTATCTCTCAACTAAATGTCGTGGCTTCTGGTGGGACAATTGATGCGCAAGCGCCTGTTGCAGAAGAAGTTGAGGACAATATAGTCCTGCCTGAAATCACGCAATCCACTAATATGTTGCCGGGTCAAGTCTCATTAGAAGAACTCGAAGCGGCGTTTGCTGCGGCACCGGGCCCTGATGATGAAGATAATGATCAAAATGCGGACGCAGAGGAAAGCGCAGAATCAGAGGGCGAGGATATTTTAACACGCATTGGCGGGGTCGAGCCGGTCAAGGTTATTGTCCATCTTTTCCATAATAGAATTCTTGCGGATGCCTCTGTTAAGGGTTTGATGGCGGGAATTAATACCCGTGACAGTAAAGATAAAATGAGAAATTTCTTAACGGCCTACCTTGGCGGCAAGCCAGATACTGGGCCGAGTGTGTCTGCGGCTTTTGCGGGCTTTATATCCCATGGTATTACCGAACAACAGAATGAAACGGTCTGTAAATTACTGACTTCTGTTCTGGAAGAGGTGGATTTGCCGCCCCTGGAAGTTGATGCGGTTGTGGAATCTTATCGGGCAATTTCTGTGGACATCCTTGCCGAAGCACGTGATGCATCGAAAAACAACAGCAAGAAAGATAAGGATGCTGCCGGTACGGCTAAAAAATCGGGCGAGGGTAGCGTTGCAAACCAGAGTATTCGCGTGAATGTTCAGGTTCTGGAAGATTTGATGACGATGGTTAGCGAACTTGTCCTTACGCGAAATCAATTAATGCAGCTATTGCGTAATAGTGACGACAGTGAATTTTCTATTCCTTTGCAGCGGTTAAGTCAATGTACGACGGAGCTGCAGGAAGGTGTTATGAAAACCCGAATGCAGCCCGTTGGGAATGCCTGGGCCAAATTGCCCCGTATTATCCGCGACTTACAGCTGGAATTGGACAAAAAAATTGATCTTCAGATGCTTGGCGCTGACACAGAACTTGATCGTCAGGTCTTGGAAATGATTAAAGATCCTCTGACCCATATGGTGCGTAACTCTGCTGATCATGGTATTGAAATGCCAGCAGATCGCCTCGCCGCGGGTAAAAAGGAAACCGGAACTGTTCGGTTGAATGCTTTCCATGAAGGCGGTCATATCATCATTGAAATTACGGATGATGGTGCCGGGCTTCCTGTTGAAAAATTGAAAGCTAAAGCGTTGAAAAACGAACTGGCGACACAGGAAGAGCTAGATGAAATGTCTGATAATCAAATTCAGAGATTTATTTTCCACGCTGGCTTTTCTACGGCAGAGAAAGTAACGGCTGTATCGGGCCGGGGCGTCGGGATGGATGTTGTTCGCTCCAACATTGAAAAAATTGGCGGCACGGTTGATCTTAAATCAATTGAAGGCAAAGGCACCAGTTTCAGCATTAAAATACCCCTGACACTGGCGATTGTTTCGGCCTTGATAGTGGAATGTCGCAAAGAAAAATTTGCTATTCCGCAAATCAGTGTTCTTGAGTTGGTAAGAGCTTCCCATGATTCAGAACATAAAATTGAACATATCAACAATACGCCAGTGCTTCGGCTTCGAGATCGTTTATTACCCCTCATCAGGTTGGATGAGATATTGGGTATGGCGGATGCTGAAACAGATACAGATGAGGCCGCGTCGAAAGAGGATTATATTGTTATTTCTCAGGTCGGGACATTCACTTTCGGTATCGTGGTGGATCAGGTATTCGATACCGAAGAAATTGTGGTCAAGCCTGTGGCCCCAATTTTAAGAGATCTGCAGACATTTGCAGGGAATACAATTCTTGGTGATGGTAAGGTTATTATGATTCTTGACCCGAATGGTATCGTCAGTCAAATCGGTGATAATATGAATGATACCACTGGTTTTGGTATGGAAGAAGAAACACTTAAGAAAACGAAAGACGAAAGGGAAGCTATTCTTCTCTTTGGTGCGGGCGATAATAATTGCCGTGCGGTGCCGCTGTCCCTTGTGGCGCGCCTTGAAGAAATAGACGTCGCCTCAATTGAAAAATCAGATGGAAAACCCGTGTTTCAGTATCGCGGTCGGTTGATGCCATTGGTGACGTTAGATGACAGCTATCAATTGAAGGAAGAAGGCCGTCAGCCCGTACTTGTCTTTGCGGATGGTGATAAAACGATGGGCATAGCCGTAGACGAAATTCTTGATATTCTGGAGGATGAAATCGACATTGAACTATCCTCCAGCATACAGGGGCAGGTGGGCACAGCCGTTATTAATGGTAAGGCTACGGAAATAATTGATGTGGCTTACTATATAGAAAAAGCTTTTGGAACTCTGGGGACGTCAAGCACGTCTGGCCATATGGGTATTAGAGACCARTCYCACCTTCTTCTSATTGATGACAGTAAATTCTTCCTCAATATGATTAAGCCATTAYTRTCAGCKGCGGGCTATAAGATAACGGCTGTTGATAATGCAAGCGACGCCTTGAGGCTCCGCGAAAAAGGCGAAGATTTTGATTTGATCATCAGCGACATTGAAATGCCTGATATGGATGGTTTCGGGTTTGCTGAAAAGGTTCGTGAAGGCGGTATCTGGCAGAAAACACCGATGGTTGCCCTGTCTTCCCATCAAACACCGAAAGATTTTGCCCGRGGCCGGGAGGTYGGRTTYGATGATTATGTGGTAAAACTTGATCGGGAATCCCTGATGTCTACTATTGTTGAGCAGATTGGCAAAAAACAGAATGCTGCATAAATATTTAAAAGGGTAATATGCTATGAAAAATGAAAATAGAGATTTCGTGACAATTCGGCTGTCAGGTCAGTTATGYGGTATTCCAATATTGTCTGTACATGATGTTTTGTCTGAACAGAGGATCACGGTTGTTCCTCTTGCACCAAGTGCTGTCGCCGGTGTTTTAAATTTGCGCGGACGGATTGTTACCGCCATAAACTTAAGGAAACGTTTAGGCTTGGACGATTCAGGTGAAGGCGATGAAAACATGAGTATTGTTGTTGAGTATGAAGGGGAGCCCTATAGTCTTTTGATTGACTCGGTTGGAGATGTTATGTCTTTCCCTGAAGAGAAGTTTGARCGCAACCCGGTTACTCTGGACGAGCGTTGGCAAGGGGTGTCAGAGGGCATTTACCGCATGGAAGGTGAAYTACTGGTCATTCTTGATGTGGAAAAGCTRYTGAATTTTGGGAMAARTCAGGCKACGGCTGCCTAAGTTAAGTTATAATTAATTATCGGATAGCAAAAAATTGCTTGGAGAAGARTAATGAAATCCTGTCTCGTTGTCGATGACTCGAAAGTTATAAGAAAAGTTGCAAGGCGAATTCTGGAAGAAYTAGATTTTGACATTCGGGAGGCTGTGGATGGTCARGATGCGCTGGATGCCTGTCATGATATGTTGCCGGATGTGGTTCTTTTGGACTGGAACATGCCGGTGATGAATGGGCTCGATTTTCTAAAAGCTCTTAGGGCTTCTGATGGCGGGGACAAGCCAGTCGTTGTTTTTTGTACAACAGAAAATGATATGAGCCATATCAGCGCCGCTATATCTGCGGGCGCCGATGAATATATTATGAAACCTTTTGATCGCGAAATCATCGAGTCAAAGTTTTCTCAGGTAGGGTTGATTTAAGTGCCAACAGCGTCTTTAAAAGAAAAAAACCAAAAATCAAGATCTGGTCAATATCGTGTGATGATTGTTGATGACTCAGCTGTGATCAGGGGATTGATGTCTAAATGGCTTGGTGAAGATCCGGCGATCCAGATCGTTGGTACGGCGGGTAACGGCGAAATGGCTTTGCTTTCCATGTCACGTTACGATCCGGAAGTTATTATACTTGATATTGAAATGCCTGTTATGGATGGCTTAACAGCCTTGCCAAAAATTTTCCAAATAAATCCAAAAGTTAAAGTTGTGATGGCGTCGACCTTGACAAAACGTAATGCAGAAATCAGCATGAAAGCCCTGTCTTTAGGGGCGTCAGATTATGTATCAAAGCCTGATAGTAAGCGCGAAGTTGCTTCTTCTCAGAGTTTTCAGGAAGAGCTTATCAGCAAGGTTGTCAGTATCGCGGCAGCGAGCCGGCTTAGAAATAACGGCGAGGTTTATATAGGTGAAAAAAGCAGCCTTATAGACAAGCAATTCATGTCAACCATGAAAACTGGCAAGGTCATTGATAAACGCAGGTTTTCAGGCAACAAAACATCCATTCTGGCCATTGGCAGTTCSACGGGGGGGCCGCAAGCACTGCTCGTTGTGCTGAAARATTTGGGTAAGGTGAATGTACCCATCGTGATAACGCAGCATATGCCGCCAACTTTTACGAAAATTTTGGCGAAGAATTTAAGTCAATCTACGGGTTTAGATTGTAAAGAGGCGGAAGATGGCGACATTCTTGAGAATGGCAAAGCGTATCTGGCWCCCGGCGGCTATCATATGACKGTTGTTGAAAAGAATGGTCGAAAAATCATTGCGCTTGATCAGGAACCGGCAGAAAATTTCTGCCGGCCCTCTGTTGAGCCAATGTTCAGAAGCCTTATCGATATTTATGGTTCTGAAGTATTTGCAATTATGTTGACGGGAATGGGGCATGACGGCCTTGAAGCCAGCGGAAAACTGGTAGAGGTTGGCGGAACATTAATCGCGCAAGATGAAGAGACAAGTGTCGTTTGGGGAATGCCGGGCGCCGTAAGCAGGGCAGGGTTATGTAGTGGTATATATCCCCTGAACCAAATCGGTACAAAAGTAAAAGAAAAATTAGTAGGACGGACATAATGAGAAAAGAAGATTTTGAACTCTTAAGCAAGATCTTGAAAGAAAGGTCAGGATTGGTGCTTTCAGAGGATAAGGTTTATTTGCTGGAAAGCCGCCTTACACCTATTGCCCGTAAAAAAGGTATGGAAACACTGGATGATCTGATTAATGAGATTCGGCTGCGGCGCAAGGAAGACTTGCTCCGTGAAGTGACCGACGCCATGACAACAAATGAGTCTTTCTTCTTTCGTGATAACACGCCGTTTGACTTATTTAAAGAAGATGTCCTTCCCGCGCTTATGAAAAACAGAGCGAMKMRACGGCKNCGYRWYWGRTGCGCGGCGGCATCAACCGGACAGGAACCTTATTCTTTAGGTATTATTTTAAAAGAAATGGAAGCTCAGCTCAGCGGCTGGAAGATTGAAATTATCGGAACCGACCTGTCCCAGGACGTTCTTGATAAAGCGAAAGCGGGGATTTATTCTCAGTTTGAAGTCCAAAGGGGATTRCCCATCAAGCTATTGATGAAATATTTCACGCAAGCGGGTGAAATGTGGCAAATATCGGAAAATATCCGGAATATGGTGACTTATAAACCCTATAACCTTYTGGATARTTTCGGRATGTTGGGAAARTTTGACGTGATATTCTGCCGTAATGTATTGATATATTTCCATCAAGAAACAAAAGCGGATGTGTTAAATCGTCTGCGCGAGCAGATGCCTGAAGATGGAACGTTGTTTTTGGGCGCTGCCGAAACCGTTTTGGGCCTTACGGACAAGTTTAAGCCTGTTTCTGGAAAACGGGGGCTATATAAAACTTCTGAATATATGACTCAGGCACTGAAAGTCGGGTAATTCATATATAAATATCGCTTTAGACCTTTAAAATGAAGATACATAAAAAGGCCACTTCTAAGAATTTAGAAGTGGCCTTCTCATTTTGGTAAATGTAGAATTTACCGGAGACAATAGGTGTAATTATTAGCTGGCAACGGCGACGTCATCTTCCTTGTGTTCTGGGTCACGTAATACATATCCGCGCCCCCAAACAGTTTCGATGTARTTYWMACCAYMRRYKGCMRWTRSYWKYTTSYKKNNNAATTTGCAAATRAAKACRTCAATRATTTTTARTTCWGGCTCRTCCATRCCRCCRTATARATGGTTYARGAACATTTCTTTGGTYARKGTYGTRCYYTTACGYAAKGAMAGYARTTCYAGCATKKSATATTCYTTRCCGGTYAAATGAACRCGYTGTKKATYRAYMTCAACTGTTTTMKTRTCMARRTTWACWGCCARWTYWCCSGTKYKAATAATGGATTCTGCATGGCCCTTTGACCGGCGGATAATCGCCTGAATTCGGGCAACGAGTTCTTCTTTATAAAATGGTTTTGTTAAATAATCATCGGCGCCAAAGCCAAGCCCTTTTACTTTATTTTCCAATTCACCCATGCCGGATAGAATCAGAATAGGGGTGGTCACTTTTGACAAGCGTAATTTTTTCAAGACATCATACCCATGCATATCCGGTAAATTCAGATCAAGCAGGATAATGTCATAATCATATAACTTACCAAGGTCGATACCTTCTTCTCCAAGGTCTGTACTGTAAATATTAAAGCCTTCTGCTGTTAACATTAACTCGATGCTTTTTGACGTGGATGGATCATCTTCTATGAGTAAAACGCGCATTTAGAACCCTTCATGTTTTATGTTTTTTTAAAATATATTAATGATTAAAATATGTTGTTAACCTCTTCTTGTTAACTATTATTAACACAATTGGTTAACAAAAGGTAACCAAGGTCATAAAATATGATGTTTTCCTCGGAAATGTTAATGATATAATCCCAGTAATATCGCCTTTTTGCATAGTAAGTCATTGAAATATAGGCAAGTTAATGAGTGTTAYTGAATATTTAAGTTAATGATAATTTAAAAGAAAATATTATCGTTTTTTGTATATTCTTCTGTGATAGCGGCCCTATTTAGCGTATCATAGGGCCGTAATTACCTAAAATCATTGTGGATCGCCGTGTATACTTTGAAAGCTGAAATAGAAAGAATGAACGCCTGGCGTTTTTATGGCCGGGTTGTTGGTATTCAAGGGCTTCTGGTCGAAGTCGCCGGTGCGCAGAGCTCGTTAAGCATTGGGTCACGCGTTAATTTATTATCACGTCAGGACAAAATCGTTGCCTGTGAGGTTGTCGGCTTTAGGGCGGATCAGGCCTTGCTCATGTCATATTCAATGCTTGAAGGCGTTGGGGTTGGCTGTCAGGCTTTTGTTGAGGGCGAAACGCCTGTTGTTCATCCTTCAAATAAGTGGTTAGGCCGCGTGATTAACGCCATGGGGGAACCTATCGATGGCAAGGGGCCYATWRMRYMWGGSGCKGAGSCYTACMMYMTCCGCRSKSMKCCGCCKCCKGCRCATTTRCGYMAMCGYGTTGGMSSYMMKATYGACNTTGGSGKKYSGGMSMTYRAMWMMYTTWGTCACATGCTGCAAGGGACAAAGGATGGGGATTTTCGCGGGCTCAGGTGTTGGTAAATCCATTCTCCTGTCTATGTTTGCCCGTTATGCCAGATCAGATGTGTCCGTTATCGGCCTTATTGGGGAGAGGGGGCGCGAGGTTCAGGAATTTATTGAGGATGACCTTGGCCCCGAGGGGCTGGCCAGAAGTGTCGTTGTGGTGGCAACTTCTGATGAGACAGCGCTTATGCGGCGTCAGGCAGCCTATTTGACTTTAACCGTCAGCGAATATTTCCGAGATCAGGGTAATGATGTCCTGTGTTTAATGGATAGTGTCACGCGGTTCGCCATGGCGCAAAGGGAGATCGGTCTGGCTGGCGGGGAACCACCGGCCAGCAAAGGCTATACGCCGACGGTATTTACAGAATTACCAAGGCTTTTGGAGCGGGCCGGGCCCGGCATCGATAAAGGCCATGATACAGGATCGATTACGGGGCTTTTTACGGTTCTGGTAGAGGGGGATGACCATAATGAACCCATATCCGATGCGGTGCGAGGCATATTGGATGGCCATATTGTTCTTGACCGCGCCATTGCCGAACGGGGACGCTTTCCGGCGATCAATGTTTTGCGGTCAATTTCCCGTACAATGCCCGGATGTAATAATAATGAACAAAATGATCTTTTGGTTACCGCTCGTAAATATTTAGCAGACTATAATGACATGGAAGAGATGATTCGCCTCGGCGCTTATCGGCCCGGTGCAAATCAGGACGTGGACGCGGCCATTCATTTTCATCCTGCCCTTGAAGAATTCATGACGCAGAAAAAGACTGAATGTAGTTTACTGGACGAGGGATATGAACAGCTTGCCCAGATACTGCAAAATGCTCCGGCGGATATTGAACAAGATTTAAAGAATTAGGAATATTTACATAATGAATCGTAAAGGCATGACAGGCATGATCCGGCTACAAAAGTGGCAATTGGATGAAAAACGCAGAGATTTGGTTGCTCTGGAAAAAATGCACGATGACTTCAAGCAGAATTTGACAGACCTTCAAAATGAATTGATTGCGGAACAAAGAAAAGTAGCAGAATCCCCCATCGTCAGCATAGCCTATGCCGGCTATGCCAAGCAAGTTATCGCCCGACGGGTAAATATCGTCAATTCCATGTTGGAAATCGAGGTTTCCATCGAGAATAGTAAGGACCAAGTGGCAGAGGCTTTTAAGGAATTGAAAAAATACGAAGTCGTTGAACAGCGTGAGCGTGAGCGTGAATTACACGCACGTAATCTGCGCCAACAAAATGAACTCGACGAACTGGCCATCAATATGCACCGCCGACAAAATACCGGCTGATAAAAATGGCATAATAATATTCTAGAATATGGCCGGAAGGCGTTTCAGCAGGGCATCATTTTCCCAATTAGGCTGGCGGTCTTCAATGGTGACCCATATATTCTGACCTTGGTTGTTTTCTTCATCTACCAGATTTACTTCAATCCATTTCGGAATGATATGGTTGGTGACATCTTCCAGAATATCATGGGCTAGAATATGGGGCGCCAGTTTTTCTGCTTTTGTGGTTTTATGGGCGAGCATCTGCCTTAAATAATCGGCCAGTCCGTCATGATCCAATATAAGTTTGTCCGGAATATAACGTAATCCAAATAAATATGTTTTTTGGTTCAGGGCAATTTCCTGTGTGATTGAAACGACATATGCCTTGCTACGATAAGGATTTTCTGAGGAGGACAAGAACTCTTTCTCATTGGAAGAGGACGAAGATTTTACCATAAGGATATAGTCTTTCTAGGCTTTGAGCATATGAATTTTCTGGTTGATGATATTTTGCACAGATATATCGGGTGAAATATTATCTCTGAATTGAAGATCCCCTGCAAAACCGCTGATTTCTAAGGATGTAATGAACTTGTCAGACAGATCTTTTTTCATTTCTGCCGGCAATATGGCTTTTGACCGGATAATTATATTGAGTGTCGTTTCTTTCAGTAAGCCATCGACCTGAATTTTGCCAATTTCGCTTAAATTTAATTCCACGATAAAACGTGTGGCGACTTTTTTATCGTCATCTTCAGGGGCCTTATTATTTTTGTCGGTTTCTTCATCAACCAGTTGACGGGTCAGGATCGGGATGGCCTGAACGTCCGTCCCAACCTGCATGGGGATCAGGGCAGGCCGCCAATCATTGACCGTCGTTTCAGCCCCTAATCTGAATATGCGTTTCATATCACTATTAAGCATATTCAATAATTTAACCTGTCCAAGTCTTTCTATGCGCTGCGTGACGGCGGGCCCTAGCCATACGCGTGCGGGATTTTTTGCCCCCAATGCGGCGAGGAAAAATATCATGCTGGACGTCATTTGCGCCGGGCTCTGAAGGCCCGGTATTCTGTTGCCCAGTATGTGAGCAGGGCTTGCTGCATCAACTGGGGGCGGTATAATCGATAATAATTGGCTCAAGGATTGCCAGTTCTGGACAAAATTTTCCAGTGGTTGCGGGGGAATTTGCATAGCTGTAACGGATGGGGCAGATGGCGATACTGTTTGCGCTGCCGCGCTCAAGCCTGTGGGTAGATTTTCCTGCGCGGGGGCTGTGCTTGTATCTACTTGGGGGTTCGTATTTACCTGTGGCTCAAGTTTTTGGCTGTTCTTTACATCGGCTTGACTGACTTGACTGGTTTGCGGCGGTGGCAGATTAAAATTAATCACTGTTCCCGCTTTAAGTTCAATGGGGCTTTGAATCCTGATCACCGAAACCGGCGTGGCAATATACAGTGAAATTAATTCATTCGGCTGACCAGTATTTGAGGGGGCAGAATTTGGCTGAGATGTTTGTATATATTGGCCTGGATAACGATTGTTTTTATTGGTCTGGGCGGGCGCGCTAGAACTTGCAATATTGGTGTTTTGTTGCATAATATTCTTCGCGGGATCAATGACAATACCCCAAAAACTTTGCACAGGCCCTGATGTTGATGTTGATGCTGATTTTGGCACGGGTTCTTTTACTGATTCTGGTAGGGGGTTAATTTTATTTTCAGATGTCGGAATCTGCGTTGGATTCTGGGCCTGAATATCTGGAATAGCGACGGRTTCAATGCGTAAAGTGAAATTACGGCCCGCCTTTATATTATCCAAGCTATTATCTAGGGAGCTTGTTTGTCCGAGCTGTTTTTGGACAATATCAGGAAGGTTAATGGCCTCCTTGGGGATATTTTTAACCACGGTTGCCAGCAGGTTGATATGTAATAATTTTTCTAAATTTATTTGGGCTGTTGCTGCGGGTGCCAAAGTTTGGCCTATATTTTGGGGCGAGAGTTTGACAATCTGTTCTTGGGCAATTAAGCCATTTCCGGCGATAGAAGATTGGATGGTCGCCGCCGGGCGGCTCTGCTGGGGCGTTGCTCTTTCATACAAGGTGTAATTGGTCGTGGTCGCGGGCAGGGGCAATTCATTCAGTTTATTGGCGCTGTCCCTTGCGATTTTCTCCGCGCGGAAAATATCAGTTGTTCTATAAGATATTTGCTGCTGTTCAATGGGCAGAGGGTTTTGATCAATGGATGTCCGGATTTTCGGAGGTGCACTGCCCAGTGCGGTGAGTTCCAATGTGACCGCTATTGATAATGGCGGATTTCCTGATGCCGTTGTATTTGATGGCGGGCTATAGATGAGCCGCGCTTCAATTTCCCTGTCCAGCTTTAATATGTTAACGGAAAGAACCACATTGGGCGGAATTTTTTCAATATCTTTTTGATGTGATACATCATATTTAATAACATAAGTCCCCGTTTCAGAAGAAATAAGCGGGCGATTCTGACCATCAATACCAAGGTAAGTCGCCGAGATTTTACTGCCTTCCTCAAGGTTGGCAAGGCTGGCGGAAATAGTGACAGCCGTATCATAAGGTACCGGTTTTTCTTTTGCGTCCTGAAGCTTTTCTGGCGCGGGGGATTTCTTGTCATTTGGTTGTTGCTGGGCGGAACTATCATCAGATGTGGAGGAGGCACGGGTAACCCGCGCGGCACCATCGTCCGTAACGAGGGGGGTATTTGATATTGGGGCATGAATATCGTTCATACCCTTATATTACACCAATTTACGCTTTAATTACACTTTTTTGGCAATTTCCAGCATATCTTCGCCGGCAAGGCTTTTGGGGTGGCGTTGCATAAGGGGTTTTTGATGGCGAATGGCATCAACCACATGTTTGTCCCGCCGGACGGCCCCCAGATATTCCGGGGTAAATTTCAGGAAATTCTCACAAACTTTTTTCAGAGTTTCATAGGTTCGCAGGCCCTCATGGCGATCTTCGACCATATTCACCAGAATGGCCAAATTCATATCTGGATCGCGGCGATGGTTCAATTTGATGAAGGCATAAGCATCGGTGAGGGAGGTCGGGTCTGCGGTGACCACAACAATAATTTTATGGGACATTTCGCAAAGGGTCATGACAGATGTCTCAACGCCGGCACCCAAATCCATGATGGTCAGGTCATATTGGCGTGATAATGTGACCAAATCCTGATTGAGGCGCATCAGGCGTTCCTTTTTCAAAGAGGCCAGACTGCCGGATCCGGATTGACCGGATATGACGTCAAAGACGCCTTGGCCTTTGCCCGTACCGGAATGCCCCATATCGAAAGGCGTAATAGCCTGATCCAGCGTTATGGCACCGGACAGAACTTGCCCCAAGTCAACATCAGGCATAAGGCCGAGCTGAATATCCACATTGGCAAGGCCAAGATCACCGTCAAACAAGAGGGTGCGCTTACCTTGGCTGGCAAACAGGTGGCATAAAGTGGTTGATGTCCAGGTTTTTCCGACACCGCCTTTGCCCGAAGCAACCGTGATAATTCTGGAGCCAGTTGTTTTAGGAGATGTCATGGGTTTTCGCCTTTTATATCATCAATTATAAGGTCGTCATAATCTTCCGTTTTGCAGTCATCTTTTATGACGGGGTTGAAAATCTTTCGATCATCAACGCGGGTAAGGAGTTTGGCGAGGCTTAAGGCATCGACCGTCTCAATTCCCTTGGCAAGATAGGGCGTAATACCAACCCCGGCAAAATTCATGTTATTCGCCTCGGCAACGACAAGCAGGCTGGCATATCTGCGCGCGACATCCAGCCTTGTGGCAATGAACCGGCGGACGCCAAGGTTGGCATAGGTCTGTGAAATTTCCCGGGCCTCCAGCGGGTCGATTCCCGCCGCGATCACTAATATGGGTTCCACATCATAGGCTGTGATGAACGCGTGTAATTCGGCCATTTCATGGCGATCAAACGGGTTGTAACCCATGGTGTCAATAATGACCAGCTCTTCGGCTTGCTTGTTTGTATCAATGGCCGGGGCCAGAAGACCGGGTTCGGAAACTTCAATCACGGTGGTTTTCAGGACTTCGGCATAGCCATTCAACTGGGCCGTACCGCCCGTGCGAATGGTATCCGTATTTATCAGGCGTACCGCCTTGCCGGATAATACGGCCTGACTGGTCAACTTGGCCGCCGTGACCGTTTTGCCAACGCCCGGCGGCCCCACCAACATGATCGGGCGGTTTTGGTAATCATTATTGATCGGGCTGAAATGAAATATGAGGTCCAGTGATTTCGCCAAGGCATTAATGTTATTGTCTTCATCAAATGACGCGGCGGTTTCGAGCATCCTGTCTGTCATGATTTTATTTATGCCGTGATGGGCCAGAAAATATGACAAATTCACGGTTTCAACATGATCGGCATGTTCCAAATCTCTAAGGGATTTTTGAACGGGCGCTTTTTTTGGCTTGGGTTTTCGCGCCTTTCGCGGGCTTATTTTCGGCGCGGGGGCTTCCATGGCGGCGGTTACGCTAACCTTACCGTTTTCCTCATGGGAATTAATGATAATGGCATCATCGCCCAAGGTCTCTCGAACCTTGGTCAGGGCGGCCTGCATATTATCGGCAGTGAATATTTTTAACCGCATATTTAAAATTGCCTTTGGGCTTGGCCCTATATTTGACCAAGCGTTCTGATTTTGACTTTTGGATGTACTTCATTCTGGGACATGATCACCGTTGCGGGCCGGAAACGTTCAATGATGGATCTGACATAGGGGCGGATCATTGGGCTGGTTAACAAAATTGGTAATTCTCCGGTATGGGCCTGATCTTCGAATGTCATGCGTACAATGCCAATGAATTCCTGTAATTGACTTGGCGGCATGGCCAGTTGTTTTTCTTCGCCGCCGCCCACAAGGGATTCCATAAAGGCCTGTTCCCATTCAGGTGACAGATTAATCAAGGGAATGACACCCTCCTGATCGGCATTTTCAAAACTGATCTGCCGTGCAAGACGGGTTCGGGTATGCTCGGTTATCATGACGATATTCTGGGTATAACCACAAGCCTCGGCGATGCCTTCGAGTATTGTCGGCAGGTCACGGATAGAAATGCGCTCGCCCAGTAAATTTTGCAAGACCCGTTGAACGCCGCTTTGGGTAATGAGGGTCGGGATCAGGTCTGCCACCAGCTTTTGATGTTCTGCGGCCAAATCATCCAAGAGCTTCTTCACTTCTGCATAGGATAACAGCTCGGGCATATTATCCTTGATCACCTCCGTAATATGGGTGGTGATCACGGTCGCCGCATCAACAACAGTATAGCCGCGAAAAGAGGCTTCTTCTTTCAGGCTTTTATCAATCCATGTGGCGGGCAACTTAAAGGCAGGCTCCAGTGTTTCTTCACCGGGCAGGGCAACAGGTTCGCCGCGCGGATCCATAACCAGCAGCATGTTAGGCCGAATATCACCTTGTCCGGCATCCGTTTCCTTGAGCCGGATGACATATTTATTGGCGGATAATTGCATATTATCCAAGATCCGTATGGAGGGCATGACAAAACCCATATCGGAGGCGAGCTGCCGGCGCAGGGCCTTGATCTGGTCGGTCAGCCGAATACCTGTATCATCATTGATTAACGGCAACAGCCCATACCCCAGCTCAAGGCGGATAGGATCAATGGTCAGGGCCGTGGTGATCGGCTCTTCCACATGTTCAACTTTTTGATCTTCCATTTCAACGGCGATTATTTTGGCTTCTGCGCGTTCATCTTGCCTGCGTGACAGGGCTATTGTCGCCATACCAAGAAGACCTGCCAGAATAGCGAATGGCAGAAATGGAATGCCCGGCAGCAAGGACAGGCATAGCAGCAGTACCGCGCTGACACCAAGCGCCTTTGGATAGGCGCTGAACTGTCTGAAAAGGGCCTGGTCTGTACGTCCGCTCAGGCCCGCCTTGGTCACCAGCAGCCCCGCAGCGGTGGAAACAATCAGGGCCGGTATTTGGCTAACCAGCCCGTCGCCAACGGTTAGCAGGGTATAGGTATTGGCCGCAGCGGAGAAACTCATGTCTTTCTGGGCCACCCCGATGATCATGCCGGCGATGATATTAATGAAGGTAATTAAAAGGCTCGCTACCGCGTCGCCGCGAACATATTTGGCCGCCCCGTCCATGGAGCCAAAAAAGGTACTTTCGTCTTCCAGCGTTTTGCGCCGTTCTCGCGCTTGATTTTCATCAATCAATCCTGATGAAAGATCAGCATCAATGGCCATTTGTTTGCCCGGCATCGCGTCAAGGCTGAAGCGGGCCGCAACTTCGGCAATTCTGCCGGAACCTTTGGTTATCACCATGAAGTTCACAATGAGCAAGACGGCGAATACGATGATACCGATGACAAAATTTCCGCCCATGACAAAGTTGCCAAAGGCCTCGATCACATTGCCGGCCGCAGAGGGCCCCGTATGCCCGTTGGATAGAATAAGGCGGGTTGAGGCCACATTAAGMGCCAGCCTTAACATCGTTGCCAGCAATAATACGGCCGGAAAGGAATTAAATTCCAGCGGCGACTTAATGAACAGACAAGTCATCAGAACCATAACCGAAAAAGTAAATGAAATGGCCAGTGACATATCCAGCAACCACGGCGGCATGGGCAAAAACAGGATTGTCAGAATCAGCACAACACCAACGGCCATAATAATATCGGACCGCTGGGCCAAATGTCCTAATATGCCAATCTTTTCAGAAGGGGTGTTGCTGGCCGTGTCGCTCATAAGATGGGGCTATTTTCGCTTAAGGTTCATATGAAAAATTATTAAGGTTATTATCTAAATTTGATTATAAATTCGGAATTTGCGGTATGCCGGGGCTTGGGACATTGACGCCGTCCGACATATATATATTTAATTTATTGCGCAATGTCCGAATGGAAATCCCCAGGATATTGGCCGCATGGGTTCTATTGCCGAGGCAATGTTTCAAAGTATCAATAATCAGGTCTTTTTCCACATCGGCAACTGTCCGACCAATAAGGGATGCGGCGGAAAGAGGCTCAGAGCCTTCGTAGGTTCCCGCCGTCTTTATCGCAGACCCGGACTGGATTTCCATATGGGGCTTGCCATCAGGAAGGACAATATCGGAGGCGTTAATTTCATTTCCTATGGTGAGCAAAACAGCTCTGTGAATGGTGTTTTCCAATTCACGAACATTGCCGGGCCAATTATGATTGATCAGAACTTTCATGGCACTGTCCGTGATTTTTTTATGAGGCAAGGCATTGAAGTCAGCATATTTAATGGCAAAATGTTTGCAAAGCGCTCGGGTATCTTCCGGGCGGTCTCGCAGTTTGGGTATATTGAGATTTACGACATTGAGCCGAAAAAGAAGGTCTTCCCGGAAGGTGCCATCTTTGATTGCGTCTTGCAGATCCCGGTTCGTGGTGGCGATAATTCTGATGTCAATTTTCACTGGTTTTGATCCGCCAACCCGGTCGACTTCTCTTTCCTGAATAACCCGAAGTAATTTAGCCTGAAGCCGCACGTCCATCTCGCTCACTTCATCCAGTAAAAGAGTGCCGCCGTTAGCTTCTTCAAATTTTCCTATTCGGCGGGCCACGGCACCCGTGAAGGCGCCTCTTTCATGGCCAAAAAGCTCACTCTCCAAAAGATTTTCCGGAATGGCGGCACAATTGACCGCGATGAAGGGCTTGTTTCGCCGGCGGCTTTTGGTATGGACATGGCGGGCCATGACTTCCTTACCGGTGCCGCTGTCGCCGGTGATCATTATGCTGGCTTCGCTGCCGGCTACTTGATCGGCAAGCTTTACCACTTGCATCATATTCCGGTCACGATAGATAAATTCATGCTGATCAACAGAGATGGCTGTCAGAACGGCGGCAATAAGATCCGGATCCGGGGGAAGAGGAATATATTCTTTTGCACCGGCGCGTATTGCTGCGACGGCTTCATCGGAATTAGACCCCACACCGCAAGCCACGGCTGGCGTCGTAATATGCTCGGAAGCCAGTTGGTCAAGCAGGCCTTTAATGTCGCATTTGACATCAATCATTAACAAATCCGCACCCTTTGACCTGATCAGGGTAAGGGCCGTCGCCTCATCAGGCGCATGAATGACTTTGGCCCCATTGTTTATGGCGATCTGGGAGGCCATACTTAACTGTCCGCCAAGGGAACCTACGATGATCAGTCTCATTGGCCTGTCCCCGCGTTAATCCCTGGCTTTTGAGAGCTATTCATAATAATTAATCCGATTTTTTTGCGGTAGCATGGCATTAAGCTGCATTTCCAGACGGCGGGGGTTTTCCTCCCGGCCAATGGACAGGACGCCTGTCAGATAAAGTAAGCTGAGCGTAGACTCATTGTGGGAATTTCTTTCCGCTTTGCTGGAAAGGGGTATGAGAACCATATGCGCTAAAATGGCACCGTAAAAAGTTGTCAGTAACGCCACCGCCATCGCGGGGCCAATCGTGCTTGGATCACTAAGGTTCCCGAGCATTTGTACAAGCCCAACCAATGTCCCGATCAATCCCATTGCGGGGGCGACTTCGGCAGAACGGCGCAATAAATCAACGCTTTTTGACTGAATGGTGGCATTGGAATAAATTTCCTGCTTCAGGATATTCTCGATTTCTTCGGGTTTCGCGCCATCAATGGCCAATTCCAGACCTTTTTGYAAAAATGGTTCATCATCTAARGTTTTRCTGACTTGATCTAGGGCAATAACGCCGCCGCTACGGGCTTTTTCCGCGATTTTAATCATGGTGACGCCGACTTCCTGGGGGTCGTGGGTTTTGTAGGACATCATCCGCCATAAGGCACTGGGGATCTGCATAAGATCCTTCACAGAGAAACTGACGACAGTTATGGCAATTGTACCGCCTAAAACGATAAGGACTGATTGTAAATTGACAAAATCCCATGGTGAACCGCCAATAATCATAGCAGAGATGATCAGTCCAAAACCTGCGACTATTCCTAAGAGTGTTATCACTTCTTTTTTTTCCGTTCTTATTGGCCCGTTTTTATGGGGTCAGTATTTACTCGTTGCCCTTGATAATTTCTGTCATGGTAATACCGAGTTTATCTTCCAGAAGGACKACCTCACCACGGGCTACGAGCCTGTTATTCACATAAATATCGATGGCTTCCCCGACCTTCCGATCCAATTCCACAACGGATCCAGAACCAAGTTTCAGCAATTGGCTCACCGTAAGGTTTGTTATGCCCAAAACGGCGGATACTTTCACCGGAACGTCGAAAACGGCTTCTAAATCGCCCGCGCCTTCCGGTTCTTCGTTGCTTTTTTCTTGATTGCTGGTATCAGACGCCGTGTCACCTTGATCCAATTCCTGCCAATCCATATTTTCTGTATCAGACATTAGCTGTTAGCCCTTAATATTTTATTGCCATAAGTGATGATTAATGAATGTTTTTTCAGTAATCCTATTTACTATTAACCATATTTACTTGTAAAAGACAATTTCCGGAAAATATTCATTCATTTCATCATTCACCCTGACCTATATTTCCTGCGCTGGTTATGGTTTCAGATATTGTTCCTGCTTTTGGGTCAATTTCGCTGATGCCCTGTTTTTGATTGGGCGTGCCGGGGACTTGTTCCGGCGCATCAATGAATAATTTTATGGTATTTTCAATTGTTTTTTTCAGACTGTTAAAATCCCGTTCAACGCCGCCGTTGGCCCATTCAACGCGGCAATCGCTGACATGGGACATTGGTTCATTGATCAGAACTATTTGCCCTTGATAACCGCTGGCCAGTTTCATTTTATCGATTTTGCCTTGCAAGATGGGCAGAATGGCATCATCAACCCGGATAACAAGGCGCGGTTCCAAGGGGCTATTCTTCAGGCATTGATTGACCAATAGCTCTATCTCCGGCAGGGGGGTTTGTTCAACCACTGCCGGCGCCAGTTTTTCGATAATGGCATAGGCCAGCTGCGCAGCTTCTTTATGCATCAGGGCGACTTGTTCTTCTTGGCGGGCCTGAAGATTACCTGCTGCGGTGAAAATATTTTGCAGAAGATGTTCACAATTCTGTTCCAGACCGGCCAGAATTTCCGCACGTCCGGACTCCTGACCCTGCTCAAAAGCCGTATTTTGGACTTCCTCCAACTTGCTACGGCTTGAAGGGCMGCCACTATTGCTTTCGAAATCATCGTTAAAGGTAAATTTTACAGCCGTCATAATGTGGTAAGCCTTAAATATTAGTAGATTAATTCATCATCGCTTTTTGTGTCATTGAGGACAATTTCACCACTGTCGGCAAGATCTTTGGCCACATTGACAATTTCCATCTGAGCTTCATCGACATCTTTCAAGCGCACAGGCCCCATAGCCTCCATATCCTCTTTCAGGATTTTTGCGGCCCGTTCAGACATGTTGCTAAAGAACATATCCCGAACTTTATCGGAAGATCCTTTCATGGCCAAACCAAGCCGGTCTTTATCGATACCCCTAAGCAGGGTTTGAACGCCGGTCGCATCCAGATTTTGCAAATCATCAAAGGTAAACATGAGGGCGCGTACTTTTTCCGCGCTTTCTCTGTTTCTATCCTCGAGGGCGGTCAGAAAACGGGTTTCTGAGGCACGGTCAAGATAATTGAAAATCTCTGCGATGGTCTCATGACTGTCTTTACGGCTGGTTTTAGCCAGATTATTCATAAATTCAGTACGCAGGGTCTGTTCCACCTTATCCAGAATATCTTTCTGAACCGGCTCCATACGGAGCATGCGCTGAATAACTTCCATAGAGAATTCATCGGGCAAAACGGTCAAGACAGCGGCGGCATGTTCCGGTTTTATTTTTGACAGAACCACAGAGACAGTTTGGGGATATTCATTTTTCAGGTAGGTTGCGAGTACCATTTCATTCACATTACCAAGCTTATCCCACATGGTTCGTCCGGCAGGCCCGCGAATTTCTTCCATAATCTGGCCGACTCGGTCCCCCGAGAGCATTTTGGAAAGCAATCGTTCCGTATTGTCGAAGTTCCCGGTCAGGGAGCCAACAGATGATACGTCATTGGCAAAATCCAGAAATAAATCTTCAATCACTTTAGAATCAACGGCCCCGAGTGATGACATGGCCAGAGATAGTTCCTTGACCTCTTCATCGTCCAGCAGGCCCCATATGATTGACCCATTTTCCTCACCAAGCGCAAGCATAAGAGCCGCTGCTTTATCTGAGCTGGACAGGTCTGCCACGCGCAGAATTTTTTGACTACTCATTTCATATTATCCGTATAACCAACCTCTAACGACGGCAGCGGATTCTTCCGGATGTCGTTCAACAAGTTCCCCGACTTTCTTCAGGGCAGTGGCTTGTATTTTACCTTCTACGGCGGCAACATCAATAGCAGAATCAATGGCACCTGTTTGTTTCGCGACCTCACGGGAAGTCAATTGCCTGCCTTGATCATCAACTAATTTAACGCTGGGTTGATCTGGAGCATTATCCGGCCCCGTGATCGCGGCTTGTTGACCGGGAGGTAATTGAGCCTGATCTGCGGCACCTTCAAGGGCGGCCGTTTGCGGCAGGTAATTTACGGGCGGCGCCGTCAGGAATTTAATCAACGGCCTGAGGGCAAAGAAAATAACCATAATGCCAATTAATAATAAGCCGCCAAGCTCAATGAAACGCATCATGTCGGCCTTGCTGAAATCAAACAGGCCTTCTTCGGCGGCTTCTTCGCCATAATCTATTGTAGCGAACTGCATATTGACGACGTAAACGGAATCACCGCGTTCTTCGTCAAAGCCTATGGTCGATTTGACCAATGCTTCAATATTTGCAAGGTCATCTGCATTTCGGGCTTGATAAACCGGTGGATTACCTTCGCCGGCATCTTGATAGGTGCCGTCAATCAATACCGCAACGGAAATCTTCTTCACCGTTCCTGCCTCGTGGATTTGGGTTCGGATGGTTTTAGAGTTCAAAAAATTTGTGGTGGTTGATGCTTCACTATCAGAAGATTGATTTTTTATGGCTTGCTCCGGGTCAGCCTCGGCATCTTGGTCGGGCAGGTTATTATTGACAGAAACCGTTTTTTCGTCGGCATTTTCACGGTTGTTACTGGTGCGTTCGTTGCTGGTTTCTGATAAAACCACCTGACCATCCGGGTCATAAATTTCTGAATTGCTGGTAATCCGGTTCAAGTCAAGTTCTGCGCTGACTTCTGCCCGAACCTTGCCAAGGCCAACCGTTTTTTCAAGCAGGGTTTCGATCTGACTGCGCAGACGGCTCTCCATAGAGATTTTCTTTTCTTCTAAAGACAGCGCGAGAAGAGAGGTTGTATCTTCTGATGATCCGCGGGCAAGTAAGGAGCCTTTTTGATCAACAATGGAAATGCGTTCAGGTTGCAGATCAGGCACGGCGGCGGCGACCAGATTTTGAATGGCCATTACCTGATTGCGGCCSAGCCGGCCAGACGTTGTTTTAATGAATATGCTGGCGGTGGCCTGACGATTTTCGTTACTGAATAGCCGCCGTTCCGGCAATACCAGATGAATACGGGCGCTGGTCACCTTTTCAATGGMTTGAATYGTCCGYGCCAATWCYCCCTCAAGGGCGCGYAAAYGGTTGATRTTTTGMACAAAACTTGTNGYRCCAAGGGAATCGCCCCGGTCAAAAATTTCATATCCCAGTGASCCGCCACTTGTTAAGCCTTGTTCGGCRACRGAAATMCGTATTCTGTTGACTTGGTCRTCGGGGACTAAAATAGTRCTGCCGTCCCCAACCAGTTYATAGGGAATGGCCTGTGCTTCCAAACTYTGGACAATTCTGGAWGAGTCSGCYAAATCAAGKCCGCTAAATAATARYGCCATATTKGGTGTGGATAAYCTTATGGACAGGAAAACAAAGAAGCCTATGGTAATTGCCGCRACAGTAGCCATTGCCGCTAATCTGGCTGGGCCTAAGGTTCTAAAAAATTCTGCTAAGCCATTCACGATGCGTGTCCCTAATATATTTTTTAATCACTTAACTATAAATGTCATATAACGACTAATGAACGTTGTATGATGAATTGAATCAACGTTAAATGAAGTTTACCAATTATTAAGTAAACAACAAGTTAATGGTAGGCAATTTTTGCCTAGTATTACAGATAAATATGTTGACAGTCAAAAAAATGAGGATTCTCAACGCCCCTAGTGGTGGGGGTTTTTGGTAAACCCATACTATATATAGTATGAATCGCCAAAAATAAGGCTTTTGGGGCGGCGATAAAAAAATAACCATGAGAATCACTTCTCATGGTTATTAAAATAATATAACTGTCTTTAAAATACTAAAAAAATAATTTTAGTTATCATATCTTTGTTGTGTGGCTGCGCGATAGTCCTGAACTCTTGTGACGCGCAGGCCAAGCAGGCCGTCTTTGTCTATGGCGCGCTGCCAAGAGAGAAACTCCTCAACAGAAAGGGTATATTTTTTGCAGGCGTCTTCTAACGAAAGCAGCCCGCCCCTTACCGCAGCGACGACTTCGGCTTTACGCCTGATCACCCATCGCTTGGTATTGGACGGCGGAAGGTCCTCTAAGGTAAGCGGCTCTCCTGTCGGCCCCAAAACTGGTGCAGCTGACATATCTTGAAATCTACTCATTATGTACTAATCTCCGGTAACATCTTCATGTGATACTCAGAATAATCGCAAGCCTTTAAAGAAAGCCTAATGAACGAGGTTAATTAGAAATAAAATATTGATGAAAATTTTATCTATTACAATTTAAGCAGGCTAAAATTAAAAAAGCCGCTTGTGACATAACAAGCGGCTTTTCCATTAAGTAGTTGGTTTATTAGCGTTTAATACTGTTCAGCTCATTTAGCATCTCATCTGCCGTCGTGATAATTTTGGTGCTGGCAGAAAAGGCTCTCTGAATGGTAATTAATTTTGTAAATTCGTTTGCAAGGTCAACTGTTGAGGCTTCCAGGGTCTGCGGTGCCAAGAATCCGGCCCCGCCAATACCAGCAAGTTTAAGATTCAGGCTGCCGGATTGATCAGAAGTGGTATAGGAATTCCCTTGCCTGCGCGTCAGTCCATTCGGATTTTGGAAAGTGGAAAGAGGGATTTGTGATACTTTCTTGGCCAGGCCGTTGCTGAACAGGGCGCTAACAACACCACTTTTGTCAATGGATACTCCTATGACATTACCGAATGTTGCTCCGTTGGCCGAAGATGAAATGATGGTAGATGCGCCGGCGAATTGCGTAATGCCGTCGCTTAAACCATCAGTCCCAAGGTCAAAGGTAATACTGCTGGCATCAGCGCCGCCCGTCCAGGCGACATTGATGGGGTTTAACAAAGCGGCAGAGGTGCTGGCGAGGTCGATAGTACTATCCCCGTTAAAGGCAATCTGGCCACTCGCAATTTGTCCCGTTCCCACAAGGGGAGAAGTCACACCACCGGGCGGATCAACAAAAATTTCAATATTCCACAAATTATCCGATTGTCTTAAGGCCGCAACGGTTACCGTATGAACTTGACCCTGACTATCAAAAATTTGAATATTTGTTTGGAAATCAGATTTCACGCCGTTCACAGGGGGAATGATACCTGCGGCAACATCAGCGGCGTATCCTGCCATGGATCCGGCAACCGTTGCTGAGGTATAAGTCGCCCCGACAATTGCCGCGTTCAGCGGTTGGGATGACTGCAGGTTTGCCCTGACTGATATATTCGTTGTGGCTTCGGCGGTACTGGTCAGGTTGGATACATTTATGGGCTGAAGCTGGCTAAGAACCAAATCACTTGGGGCCTCTCCGTTAGCATCAAGTGGCACGCCCATAAGGAAAAGTCCCGCCGTGTTTTTCAGAAAACCATCCGCGTTGGGTGTGAAAGACCCCGCCCGCGTAAAGCTGATTTCTGAATTTTGATTTACGGCTTCTCCTCTAGATGATACAATGAAGAAACCTGCCCCGTCAATACTCAGGTCTGTTGCAGATGTTGAGGATTGCAGCAAGCCTTGYCKRCTGATTAAACTTTGTGGCAGGGCCTGAACACCGCCCGGTGAATAACTGGCTACGCCACCGGTTTCCGTTACCAAAGTTGAAAAATTCGCCCGCGTTTCTTTGTAGCCAACCGTATTAAGGTTGGCAATATTATCAGAAATCATGCCAAGGGCTGAACTAAAGGCGCTTAGTCCGGATACGCCGGATGCAAGTGATGCGAAAAGACTCATGTCGTTACTCCTTTAAAGTTTGCCAGTATGGTTACAGTATGTGTCATACTGGCGTGTTAATTCATGTTTTGTGAGCGTTTCACGCGGCTTAACTGGCGACTTCTGCGACAGGATATTTGTATCGTGRCCTGAAAATTATGCAGGATCAATTGGTTTTACGGCTTGAATATTGTTCATCGCCGTCAAAATTCCGTTGACGGATAAATGTATTTGGCCGTTTAAGGTTTCAATGGTTTCTACGTTGCCTTTGGAATAGATGGCTGTTTGCACCTCTGATCCATCGGCGGTCTTTGCGGATATCGTAAGTTGATATATGCCATCAGGGGTATTCGCAGGGGCGTCCCAAATAAATTCACTTAACCCGGCTTTATTGTTACCTGATACTTCATGAAGTATTTTACCACTGGAATCTTTAACGGTTAAGGTTGTTTCTTCTGAATTGGTGGATAGGCCATATTCCCATTTTGCAACGCCGTCACGTAATCCTGCCCGATCTGTTTGGATGGTGACCTCGGTGCCCAGAAAACCGACCGCATTAGACATTTCAGAACTTCTTACCCGGCTAATCAGATCTTCAAGGTTTTTGTTGGTGGCAACAGCTTGCTCAACCTGTGTGAAGGAAACCAGTTGGTTGGTGAATTCACTGGAATCCATCGGGGACAATGGGTCTTGAAATTGCAGCTGGGTTGTCAGGAGGGCTAAAAACTGATTAAAATCTTCCACCAGCTTTGTTTGGCTGTTTTCTGCTACTGTTGCAGCACCTGCTGCGAGTGCGTTTACGTCCATGTTACTTGTCCTACTTAAATATTTATATCTAAGGCGTTATCTGAATAAGCCATTTTAAGCTGTTGCCGGCTGATTATATTGTCGAGATTATGGGGTAAATCATCATTTTCCCCGTTGTCTGTATTATTCTCTGAAAAATTTGATTGGTTCTGGTTATGCTGTTGCTTTTTCAGGGTGAAACTCAGGTCATTGCCGCCCATATTAAAACCGGCATTTTCCAAGGCTCTGCTTAATGCGCCCTGATCCCGTTGTAACAGGGCCAATGTGCGATCATTATCCACGATTACGGCGGTGGTCACTTTGCCATCGGCTTGAAAATCCATCCGGATATTTACCTGCCCCAGCTCCGCAGGTTTCAATGACAATTTAAAGCTATTGAGACCATTTGCAGCCTGTTTTAAAATTGCCATGCTGATCTGCTTGGTGATCATTTGCGGTGTGACGGGCAATGTTGGTGGTTTGATGTGACTGGTGGGGGCCAGATTATTTTGCTGCCCAATTTCCTGAGCCGATATCAGAGTTGCCTGTAGTGATGGGCTATTCAATAGAGGAGACCTTATATCTCCCTTCGTCATGGCCGTGTTAAGTTCTGTTTGAAAGGGAACTGAGCCCATTTGGTTATTGATACTCTTATTGATACTCTGGCCGTTGGCCAGTGATGCGGGTCCTGCTGAAGACGAATTTTGAGAAGAATATTGGTTTTCTGCGGAGTTCTTTGAAGACCCATTTGATTTTGCATTCGCTATATTCTCAGAAGATGCCGCTTGGTTTCTGTTCTCTGAACCTTCAGAAGCCTGAGCATTGCCGGCCCCTTTTAGGGATGTTTTGACAGAGTCTTTAAGAGGTTCAGCGGGGCGTTGATTTGTCGCTTGAATAGGCGCAGCGACAATATACTGTTGCGGTGTCCCGGATTGGGCTTTTGAGTTTTCTGAATTGACTTGTGCCGCATTTACGGGTTGGATCCCAGTTAAATCCTTTGGCAAATCTCCTGAAATATTCCCTGAAATATCCCCTGCAATATCTGTGGCACCAGCTTGAACGGCTGAATTCTGCGCGTTAATGGTCTGAGGGCCTGATTTCTGGATTTCTGGTTTTTGGGTTTCTGTTTTCTGGATCAGCGTAACATCTGCGTCAGATATATTTTGACCCGATAGGGCATTATCTTGTTTGGGTGACAGGGTGGATGTCTGTCCTATTGCCCCCTTAGAAAGGGTGTCAGTTGATGGCTTGGCTTTGGAAATATCTTCCATATTAACTGCTGGCAATAACGGGTTGTTTTGGACTGCGTTTGGCAATGTTGTAGCGGAATTGTTCTCAAGAGAAGTCGCTTGCGGCGTATTTGCGGGGGCAATTTTGGCGGTAGTTTTAAGAATTTCCCCTCTATTTCCGACCGATTGGGCTTTATTAACCTCAGCAATATTCACTTCAGTCTTGGTTATATTGTTTTGGGCCATATTATTCTGAAGGCTTGGCTTTATATTAATCACCTCGCCAGAATTTCCTTGAGCGACAGAATCTTGTTTTGAGGGTAGGGTATTCTCTATTTGATTGCCATTAGGCATTTTGGCAGGCATTTGGGCATATTTTAAAGTCAAATCACGATTTTCATAATAAACTAGGCCTGCAGGGGGGGTATTTTTCTCAATGTTAGCCGGAATATTTTCCCCCTGAGTTGAAATAGTGGTGGTTTCTTCACTGTTTTCTTTAGATGCTTTTATTGTATTTGAATCTGTTTCAACTTGTCCGGAATCTTTGTCTGTTTTTCGGGTATCTGTTTCTTGGGCAAGATGATCTTTAAAACGATCATTGGAATTGTCATTTGGCTGATTTAGGGGGGGCTTGTCAATATTTTGTGGCCCGTTGTTTGTGCCGTTGCTCGCGAATGATTTTGACGCAAGTAAGCCATCTCTACTGCTGCCCTGCGGCGCAGTATATGTGGGCGTGAGAAATAGCTCAGAACTTAACGTCATTATTTTCCTTGGCACGTATAAATATTATAATCTCTCCATTAATTAAGCAAATATCGGGCCATTTTTAGGGGATTCAACTAAAGCTATGAAAAATAAAGGTAATAACTGTTGCGTTGCGATGAAGTTGAGCTGTGTTAGGTAATAATTACCCAATTTTCCATGGTAATAATTGCAGCGCGGCAGAATAGGATGGCGTCGCGTAATGAACGAGGCAATAAGATTGGCCCCAACCTTGCATATATATTTGGATATTATAGGCGAAAATGTAAGGCAGAAGGTCTTGAATATGGGTGTAGATATATTTTATTATCTTGGTTTACCAGTAGTTTAAGCGGATATTTTGGAAGGGTATTTAGATGTTTGAAGATGACAATGTAATGCGCTGTNATTCTGTCAATGGGGGGAATAAATAYCCTYATGGGCAAGYGTTGCCTATCCAGGAACCTATAAAAAAWTGCCTCTTGAACGATGRCGTTAAGGCTCGAAAGGAAGAACATGTCGATTAATTCCATTATTAATAATTCTCTGACCGGACTTTTCACCAATCAGGCCGCGCTTCGGACAACGTCCAGTAATATTGCAAATATTAATACCCCGGGTTACGCGCGGCAGGTTTTGCAACAGGAAACCATCGTCAATGGCGGTATCGTGGGCGGCGTTAAAATATCAGGCATTGTACGGGTTGTGGACAGGTTTCTTGTCAAAGCAAGCTATGATGCAAATGCGGACTATGCCCGATATGAAGTAGAGAATGCTTTTCAGAGCCGTATTCAATCCCTATTGGGGCGGCCAGATCAAAATAATTCCTTGTCTGGCCGAATTGACGAGGTCTTTAACTCTGTTTCGGAGTTAGCCCTGAATCCCTTATCTGCCATACTTAAAGAAGGCACTATATCTTCTATCAACCGGTTCGGTGAAGAGATCGAATCATTGTCTGAAAAGATTCAGACCATGCGCTTGGATGCCAGTAATATGATCGCGGAACGCGTTGACCGTATCAATGCCTTGACACAGCGTATTGAAAGCCTGAACCCCCTTATTATGAAAGAAACGCTTACGGGCGGCAACCCGAGCGGCTTGATTGAAAACCGGGCGCAGGCTTTGACTGAATTATCCAGTATTATTGACTTGAATATTACGGATACAGGCAATAACGCCGTTCAGGTATCAACGTCATCGGGCATTGCCCTTGTGGGCGTTACCCGAAATTTATTGCAATATTCGCCGCCCGGTTCGGTGATGTCATCAACGCCGTTTCCCCAAATCACCGTGCATCAGTTAGATCCCGTATCAGGGGCGGTACGGCCAAGTAATCTGCAACTTGATGGCGAACTGACATCTGGCGAATTGAAAGGTTTATTAATCCTGCGAGATAGGGATCTTCCAGAAATCTCTTTGCAATTGGGCAGTCTGGCTGCGGGGTTTAATAATGAATTAAACCGTGTTTCCAATTTAAATACTTCAGTACCAGCTCCCAATAACCTGACAGGAATAAATACAGGGTTATTTGCATCGGATCCTCATAGTTTTACCGGAGAATCTGTTTTTGCTGTAACGGATAGTGCGGGCGACCTTGTTGCAAAAGTAAATATTGATTTTGGTGCCATTGGGACAACTGTGGGCGATGTGATTACGGCGGTGAATGCCGGTTTGGCCGGCGCGGGAACGATGGCATTGACGAACGGCGTAATGTCGTTGACGGCGACGGCGGCAACGAATGGGGTATCTATCTCACAGGTTGATGGCAATGAAAGTAGTCGGGCGGGCCGCGGCTTTTCTTATTTCTTTGGGATGAATAATTTGGTGGAAGCCCGCGTGCCGTCCAATTTTGAAACGGGTGTTACAGCGGCGGATCCTCATGGTTTCACGCCGGGCGGTATGATGCGGCTGGATATAAATGATGCAAACGGGGTTARGSTYGGGACATATAAYCTGACTATCGCAGGRRCCAGYTTCAACGATATTCTGACCGATTTAAATGCGAGTCCCTTGGGCAGTCTTGCGACATTTTCTCTGTCATCAACAGGAGAGCTTGTGGCAACCTCTAATAGCGGCGCGGACATTAAGTTACATGTCAAAACGGATAGCACAGTGCGCGGGGCGACGGATGTATCTCTATCATCATTCTTCGGCATTGGGGATGCTTTCCGGATGGATGCTGCCCTTGGCCTGAAAGTAAGGCCCGTGATCGAAAATAATCCAAGTCTGATGGCGTTGGCACGCCTGGATCAGACCGCACTAGTCGGCGAGAACGCCTTAAGCGTTGGTGATCAAACGGGGGCACTAGCGCTGAAAAGCCTTGAAACAACGGTTTATAAATTTTCCCGGGCAGGCGGKTTGAATGCAGCGACGGTCACGCTTGCACAATATAGCGCTAACTTATTGGCTAATTTAGGCTTAAGGGCCGAATTGGCCGAGAGTAATATGAGCGATAATAAGTCATTAAGCGAAGAATTAAACCGAAAGTCARCAGATATATCTGGCGTTAATATGGATGAGGAACTGGGCAATATGGTTATTTATCAAAATGCCTATTCCGCTTCGGCAAGACTGCTTAATACCGCAAAAGAAATGTTTGATACAATTCTTCGGATTGTGTGATTTAACGAGAAATTTAAGCCAGAAACTTAAGAATAGGATGATGATATGACACGGGTATCAAGTTTTGGCAATCAGCAGGTGATGCTATCCAGTCTTTTGAACAATCAATCCCGTGTGGTTCAAAGCCAGATGCAGATCACAACGGGCAAAAAGGAAGAAAGTTACAGCGGCCTTGCCAGCGAAGTTTCCACKTTGCTCGGGGCMAARACTGTATTTAGCCAAACYCAGGGATATCTGAGGGCYTCTACCTACGCGGATCGTTTTCTGCAGACCAACGCYATTCAGTTAGGAAGCATGGTAGAAAATGCCCAGAAAATTCGGGATACTATGCTGGAGGCTATTGCGCAAGAGGAAACTTTTGCCCTTGATGAATTGCTGGGCGAATCCTATGCCACAATGGTGAGCTCATTGAATACAAGTGTCGGCGGGGTGAATTTATTCAGTGGGGCCCGCACAGATATTGAACCTGTGGTTGGTGATAATATTTCGGATCTTGTGGCTGCGGCAAATGTGGCCGATATTTTTAGAAATGACCAGCGCCGTCCTTCGGCCAGAGTGGGGGAAAATACGTTGRCGGAATATGGTCTGTTGGCCGATGAAGTGGSGCAGGATGTTTTTCAGGTTTTTAAAGATATTGCGGAATATAGCGCGGGGCCCTTCGGGCCGCTGTCGGGAAAATTGAATGCYGCCCAGCTTACCTTTCTCAAGGCAGAATTGCTCAATATGGACGCGGCTATAGAAGGGCTTCGGGTGTTGGTCGCCCGAAACGGTACCCGTCAGAATAACGTGGAAAGCATCATTAAAATACATGAAAATCAGGAAGTTTTTCTGGAAGTTTTTATCTCGGATATTGAGGATGTCAATGTGGCCGAGGCCATCACGCGGCTGAATAATGATCAGATCGCGCTTGAGGCTTCTTATAGAATTACCAGTGAATTGACCAAATTGTCATTGCTTGATTTCATATAAGCGCAAGCTTTGGCATTAATCTTCTCTTGAAGTTGTGGCTAATATGTTATATTTGCCCGTTATGACTGAAAATATTGACCTTATAACTAATCCGGAATTAAATTCACTGGGCATTGCAAAAACGCCGGCGGATACGCGCGTGGTCGTGGCCATGTCCGGCGGTGTAGATAGCTCTGTTGTGGCCGCCATGCTGAAAGAACAGGGTTATGATGTGGTGGGCATCACATTGCAACTATATGATCATGGTGTTGCGGTTCAAAAAAAGGGGGCCTGCTGCGCCGGACAGGATATTCATGATGCACGAAGTGTCGCCGAAGCCATCGACATTCCCCATTATGTGCTGGATTATGAAACACGGTTTCAGGACAGCGTTATGGAAGATTTCGCCGACAGCTATATTCGCGGCGAAACCCCAATTCCCTGCGTGCGCTGTAATCAGGAAGTAAAATTCAAAGATCTGCTGGCAACGGCCCGTGATCTGAAGGCGGATATTCTGGCAACAGGTCATTATGTTCAACAGAAATTATCAGGTTCTCATGCGCAGATGTACAGGGCCGTGGATGACCTTAAAGATCAAAGCTATTTTCTATTTGCCACAACGCAGGATCAACTAGATTATCTGCGCTTTCCTCTGGGGGGCATGGAAAAGGATGACGTGCGGCTTCTTGCCGAAAAATACGGCCTTCAGGTGGCAGACAAGCCCGATAGTCAGGATATATGTTTTGTGCCAAACGGTAATTATGCCAGCATCATCGAACGTTTGCGCCCCGGCGCATCGGAAGCCGGCGATATTGTCCATTTGGACGGCGAAACCCTGGGCCAGCATAAAGGCATCATCCATTATACCATCGGTCAACGTAAAGGTATTGGCATTGGCGGGCGTGAGCCGCTCTATGTGGTCAAACTGGATGCCGCGAAAAAACATGTTATTGTTGGCCCGAAAGAAGCCCTAGAGGTTTCAGAGATCACCCTTAAGGAAATTAACTGGCTCGGCGGCCCGGAAATTCAGGAAGCCGGACAGGAAATACAGGTGAAAGTCCGGTCAACCAGACCACCAGTCCCCGCAACATTATTTCTAACGCCGGATATGCAGGCCGCCCGTCTTGAACTCCATATTCCTGAAGAGGGAATTTCTCCCGGACAAGCTGCCGTATTCTATGCGGGTGACCGCGTCCTTGGCGGTGGCTGGATTACTTCGGGTTCGTAACTTAATAACGTGTTTTTACATAACTGCCCGGCGCATCCCCGATGCTTTTTACGGTGCCGTCTCCGGGGATTCTGGCGGCCACTTTAGCCCCGGATTTTTTGCTAAGCCATGCATGCCAATCATCCCACCATGAACCGGCCTTGCTCATAGCGCCTTCAAGCCATTCTTCAGGGTCATGGGGTAATTCGTCATTGAGCCAGTGATTATATTTTTTAGCTGACGGCGGATTAACCACGCCGGCAATATGGCCGGAACCTGCCAACATAAATCTCTTTGGGCCGGAAAAATGCCATGTATCTTTATAGACCGATTTCCACGGACATATATGATCCGTGTGTCCCGCTTGAATATAGGTGGGAATATCAATCTTGGTCAGGTCCAGCGGCGTACCCGCCAAGGTCATGGCCCCCGGTTTAACCAGATTATTATTCATGTACATTTCGTTCAGATATTGGCTATGGCACGCGCGGGTCAGGCGGGTATTGTCGCCGTTCCAATAGAGCAGATCAAAGGGGAAGGGGTCTTTACCAATCATGTAATTATTGATCACAAATGACCAGATCAGATCATTGCTGCGCAGCATATTAAAGGTGTTGGACATGGTTTTACCGTCAAGGAAACCATGTTTTTCCATATTCTGTTCCATATCGGCCATTTGCTTGTTGTCAACAAATATGGTCAGTTCTCCGGCTTCGCTGAAATCAACCTGCGTGACCAGAAATGTGGAGCAGCCGATTTGATCCAGTTTTTTCTTCGCGGCCAGATGAGCCAAGGTGCAGGACAGCAATGTTCCGCCAATGCAATAACCAACGGTGTTGATCTGGGACTCGCCCGTGGCCTTTTTGACCACATCAATGGCAGAAAGCGTACCGAGCTTCATATAATCACTTAAATCCAGATGAGACAGGCTCGCGTCCGGGTTACGCCATGAGATGATGAAAACGCTATAGCCTTTATCTGTCAACCATTTGACCAGAGAATTTTCAGGGCGCAGGTCGAGAATATAAAATTTATTTATCCATGGCGGGACGATCAACAAGGGCTTCTTATATTGTTTCTTTGTGGTCGGTGTATATTGGATCAGCTCGATGAGCTCATTTCGGTAAATGACTTTCCCGGCGGTGGCGGCCACATTGCGGCCCGGTTCGAATTTTTCATTATCCGTCATGCTGATGGTAAATTTGCCCGTGTCCTGATCATAATCCCTCAGGAAGTTTTCCATTCCTTTTACCAGATTTTGACCCTTGCTTTCCACTGTTGCGCGGATGACTTCGGGATTAGAGAGGGCAAAATTTGTGGGTGACATGGCTTCGATAAACTGGCGGGTGAAGAAATTCATCTTGTCTTTTTCATGGCCCTGCTCGCGGGTTGTCTCATCAGCAGCATCCGCCACATAGCGGGCGGTCAGCAGGTAAGATTGTTTGATAAAGTCGAATATCTGGTTTTCCTGCCAATCACTGTCCTTGAATCTTTTGTCGTTTTTTGCGGGTTCAATGATTGGTTTAATATTGTCATCCCCCATCATTTTGCGAGAGGTATTTTGCCACAGGGTCATATAATCCTGCCATAGTGACATTTGCTTTTCGACCAGTTTTTCCGGATGGGCGGCGTAATATTTGGTGAGCTCAAGCAATGTTTCACCAATATGCATAGGGTCATTTTCGATGTCGGATTTATAGGCATTTTGGGATTCCAGAAAGTCATGGGCCATTTTCTGAAATTCTGCCGACATTTCAGCGAAATTTTCTGATAGTTGGTCAATCTCAGTTTTCTCGTCTGTCATGCCTATTCCTTGAGCGTTCAGATTTATTATTATTTACAGGATTCTAGTGTGTCATGAGGATGATGTAAATATGATAGTTTTTTTTGTTACTATTCCATAAAGGCATTTTGCTTTAGGGGCGTTTGCTGTTACATAAAGATTCGCTAAATTCTGAATATTTATTTCAGGGCCATTTTGTCACAAATTGACTAAAAGATTACAAGAGGAAAAAATGGAAAAGGATTTCTACAGAATCAAAAGACTGCCGCCGTATGTTTTTGCCGAAGTGAATGCCATGAAGGCAAAAGAGCGGGCGGCAGGGGCGGATATTATTGATTTTGGCATGGGAAATCCTGACCTGACACCGCCCCAGCATGTTATGGATAAATTAACGGAAACCTTGCAGAACCCCAAAGTACATCGCTATTCAGCCTCAAAAGGTATTCCGGGATTGCGCAAGGCCATTTGCGCCTATTACAAGCGCCGGTTTAATGTTGATATTGATCCGGATACCGAAAGCATTGTGACGCTCGGCTCGAAAGAAGGGCTTGCTAATCTGGCTCAGGCCATAACGGCGCCGGGTGATGTGATTTTGGTGCCAAATCCCAGCTATCCCATACATCACTTTGGCTTTCTGATTGCGGGGGCGACCATTCGCCATATACCCGTGGGCGGCGATAAGGATTTTATGGAAGGTCTGGCCTATGCGGTGAAACATTCTATTCCAAAACCCTTGGCTATTGTGATCAATTATCCGTCAAATCCGACAGCCGAAGTTGTTGATATCAATTTTTATGAAGAGATTGTCGCCTTTGCCCGCAAACATCAAATTTATATTCTCTCTGATCTGGCTTATGCTGAAATTTACTTTGATGGAAATCCTCCGCCGTCAATTCTCGAAGTCCCGGGGGCCAAGGATGTGGCCATTGAATTTACCTCTCTGAGCAAAACATATTCCATGGCCGGGTGGCGCATGGGTTTTGCGGTGGGCAACAGGGATCTGGTTGCCGCCTTGACCCGTATGAAGTCTTATGTGGATTACGGGGCCTTCACACCGATACAAGTGGCGGCAACTGCGGCATTGAACGGCCCGCAGGACTATGTTGATTATGCCCGCRMGACTTATAARGCGCGCCGSGATGTCYTGATCAAAGGATTRKYYGAGGCCGGATGGGATGTGCCGCCCCCGGCAGCAACCATGTTTGCCTGGACGAAAATCCCTGAAATTTGGACAGAGCTTGGGTCGATGGAATTTACCAAACAATTGCTGAAGCATGCCCATGTCGCCGTCTCGCCCGGCGAAGGTTTCGGCGAATATGGCGAAGGCTTTGTGCGKATAGCTTTGGTGGAAAATGAACAGCGCATTCGTCAAGCCACGCGCAACATCAAAAAATTTATGGCTGACAGCCCGAATATAATAGCGGCGATTAAGAAGGAAGTGGATGAATAACGATGTCCCAAAATAAAAAAACTTTAAAAATTGCTATTGCCGGATTGGGAACTGTTGGGGCCGGAGTGGTAAAAATTCTGGAAAATAACCAGGATATGATTGCGTTGCGTACGGGCAGAGCTATCGAAATTGTCGCCGTATCCGCCAGTAATCGCAGCCGGGACCGCGGCATTGACATATCCGGATATGACTGGGCCGATAATGCGCTGGATTTTGCCTCTCGCGATGATGTGGAGATCGTTGTCGAGCTTATCGGTGGTTCTGACGGTGTGGCGGCCTCTTTGGCCAAACAGTCACTGGCGGCAGGAAAATCCTTTGTCACGGCCAATAAAGCCCTCATTGCCCATCATGGTTTTGTGCTGGCGCAAACAGCGCAGGATCACAATGCGGCATTAAAGTTTGWAGCGGCCGTGGCGGGCGGCATTCCCATCATTAAATCCATTGGCGAAGGGCTGGCGGCAAATAATCTGACCCGGCTGTGCGGTATTCTCAACGGCACAACCAATTATATATTGACCCAAATGGAAGCCACAGGCAAAGATTACAGTGAAATTCTGGAGGAAACCAAGCTTTTAGGCTATTTGGAAGCGGACCCATCCCTTGATCTTGATGGTATTGATGCGGGTCACAAACTTGCCATTTTAAGCAGTGTTGCTTTTGGTGTGAAAACAGATTTTGCCAATGTCTATATGGAAGGTATCCGCCGAATTAAACTGGTGGATATTGAATATGCCAGGGAATTGGGCTACCGCATAAAGCTTTTGGGTATTGCCAGTATTTCAGATGCGGGACTGGAGCAACGGGTTCATCCGTGTCTGGTGCCGAATGCCGCGCCCATTGCCCATGTGGACGACGGGTTTAATGCGGTGGTGGTCGAGGGTGATTTCGTGGGCCGGACTTTCTTCGAAGGGCGCGGCGCGGGCGAGGGGCCAACAGCCTCTGCGGTTGTYGCKGATATTATTGATATTGCGCGCGGGCATARCGGCCCGGCTTTTTTCATTCCGTGCCATGACATGAAGGATGTGCCGCCAGCCTGCATTTCAAATCGTTACGGGCCCTATTATATTCGGCTTCATGTGGAAGAAAAGCCGGGAGTTATTGCCGATATTACGGCGGCTTTGCGGGATAAGAATGTGTCGCTTCATATCATGCTGCAAAAGGGTAGCGAGCAGGATGGGAGCGTTTATGTGGTTATGGTTACCCATGAGGTGCGTGAGAAAGATGTGATGACTGCGCTTGACCAAATCAATGCTTTATCATCGGTAATTGATAAAGCACTGGCAATCCGTATCGAGAATTTGTAAAAGAAGTTATGAACGTCTGTGTATTAAAATTTTAATTCAGGAAAAAATATATGTCATTTGAATCAAATTTGGATCGCCTGCTCGTGTTAGACCTTGTGCGGGTAACGGAGGCGGCGGCTGTTGCGGCGGCAAAAATGGTTGGGCGCGGTGATGAAAAAGCAGCAGACGCCGAAGCCGTTGACGCTATGCGCTCCGCATTGAACAAGATGGATATTCAAGGGCGGGTTGTGATCGGTGAGGGGGAACGGGACGAAGCCCCCATGCTTTTCATCGGTGAAGAAGTCGGCACCGGTAAAGGTCCAAAGGTTGATATTGCTCTTGATCCCCTGGAAGGCACGACCATTGCGGCCAAAGCCATGCAAAATTCATTGGCGGTGATTGCCATTTCCGAAGAAGGGCAGATGCTGAATGCCCCGGATGTTTATATGGATAAAATCGCTGTTGGCCCCGGATATCCGGAAGGTATCGTCGATCTTGATAAATCCACGGACGAGAATATAAAATCCGTGGCGGATGCCAAAGGCTGTTCCGTTAGCAATATTCTGGTCTGTGTTCTGGATCGTCCGCGTCATGCGAATCTTATTAAAGAAGTCCGGGATTCAGGCGCAAGAGTGAAATTGATTGGCGATGGGGATGTGGCGGGCATCATCGACACAACAAATGTCGAAACCAGTGTTGATATCTATATGGGGTCTGGCGGCGCGCCTGAGGGCGTTCTTGCGGCKGCKGCKYTRCGSTGCATTGGYGGSCARATGCAAGGSCGCCTGACATTCCGCAATGATGACGAGCGGGGACGGGCAAAAAAATGGGGCATCACGGATCTTGACAGAAAATATTCCACCATGGATTTGGCCAGCGGAGATGTTATTTTTGCCGCAACGGGCGTAACCGATGGCGATTTCCTGCGCGGYGTRCAYCAAACCCCTGATGGAAAAGGCTATTCAACTGAATCYGTCGTGATGCGTTCCAAAACCGGTACGGTTCGCTGGGTAAAAGGCGATCACAAGCGCGGCGCAAAAGATTAATCCAATGCAGCAGGAAGACTTTCTTCTTGACATAGAAACATCAGTCACCGGGCGGGCCTGGCAACAACGGCCCGCTGAATATCGCCTCATTCAGGCCATTGCCCAGCAGCATRACCTGCCGGAAATTGTCGCCCGCGTTGTCGTCGGGCGGGGCATTGACCTTGAACAGGCACAGGAGTTTCTAAATCCCGCCTTACGCAGCGCCTTGCCTGATCCTTCTCATTTTAAGGATATGRACAAGGCTKGCGCGCGGGTGGTGGAAGCCATTCAGAAAGGCCAAAAGGTTGCTGTTTTTGGCGATTATGATGTGGATGGCGCCACCTCATCAGCGGTGCTGAAACGTTTTTTCAGGGCGCTGTCACAAGATTTGATTATCTATATTCCTGACCGGATCAAGGAAGGTTACGGCCCCTCAACCAAGGCTCTTCTTGATTTGAAGGCGCGGGGCGTTGATCTGGTTATCACGGTGGATTGCGGTATTGTCTCTTTTGAACCGTTAAAGGCCGCAAAGGAGGCCGGCCTTGAGGTGATTGTCATTGATCATCATCAGGCGGAACCCCAATTGCCCGAAGCGGTGGCGGTGGTCAATCCCAACCGTCTTGACGAAGAAGAGGGGTTCGGGCAGCTGGCCGCTGTCGGGGTCGCTTTTATTTTTGTGGTTGGCATCAATCGCCTGCTGCGCCAGCAGGGCTGGTATGAGACACAGGGCATAACCGAGCCTAAGTTAATGGATCTTCTGGATTTGGTGGCCCTTGGCACCATCTGTGATGTTGTACCGCTTGTGGGGGTTAACCGTGCCTTGGTCAGTCAGGGGTTAAAAGTGATGGCCGGGCGCGGCAATGCCGGCATTCGCGCCCTTGGGGATGTTGCGGGCATTAACGAAGAGCCGGGCACTTACCATGCGGGATTTCTCATCGGCCCGAGGGTTAATGCGGGCGGACGGGTTGGGCGGGCAGAGGTTGGCGCTCTCATATTAAGTACAGATGATATCCATGAAGCCACGGATCTGGCCGCAGAACTCCATAGTTATAATGCCGAGCGTAAAGCCATTGAACAAATGGTTCTTGAGCAGGCTATGTCACAGGTCGCCGCAAATATTGGTATTGGCGGTAATGTGCCGCCAGTGATCATCGCGGCCGGAAAAGGCTGGCATTCAGGCGTGATTGGTATTGTTGCGGGCCGATTAAAAGAATTTTATCAGCGGCCAGCCATTGTCATTGGTATCGACGATACCGGCGCGGGTAAGGGATCCGGCCGGTCTATTTACGGCGTAGATTTGGGCGCCGCTGTCACCGCCGCCCGTCAAGCGGGAATATTATCTGCCGGCGGCGGCCATGCCATGGCAGCGGGATTGACCGTTGCCGAAAGTTCGATCGGTGACCTGGGGGCTTTCATGACCAACAGATTGTCCAAGGCCGTGAGAGAGGCGCTGAAGGGGCTGTCTTTAAAACTGGACGGCGTATTGACCCCCTCTGGCGTGTCAGTCGGGTTGGTTGACCAATTGAACGGGCTTGCCCCTTACGGACAGGGCAATGCCCAGCCGCGTTTTGCGCTGGCCAATGTGACCGTACAATATGCCGATGTGGTGGGCAAGGATCATGTGAAATGCACGTTAAAGGGGGATGATGGCGCCCAGATCAAGGCCATGGCCTTTCGATCTGCGGATCAGCCGCTTGGTCAATTGATTCTAAAATCGCGGGGCCGCAGAATTCATGTGGCGGGTACATTGCGGAAAAATAGCTGGAACGGTAATGTTTCTGCGGAAATATTCATCGATGATGCGGCAGAAAATTAAACACTTCTGAAAAAAGCGATTAATTCCAAAGAAACCTGTTGACCGATGAGCCAACAACACTTAAAAACACCTCACCGACCTAGATGGCCCCTTCGTCTAGCGGTTAGGACGCTGGCCTCTCACGCCGGAAACAGGGGTTCAATTCCCCTTGGGGATACCAAAATTACAAAAGCAGCCTGCGGTTTCGGAGCGCACTCTTTTGTCTTATGTTCAGTCACAGCATCCCTGTTTTTTGGCGCTTTTTGTGCTATACTGAAGCCATCACATACACCTCTTGCTATCTTCGGGAGTTGTCAAATGACCATTTCAAACACACTTCAACTCTACCTGAACGAACGGCATGTCTCTTATGATATATTAGAACATTCCTTGACAGGTCCATCGTCAGAAACGGCAGAAGCAGCCCATGTTTCAGGATCGCGACTCGTGAAAGCAATCGTCGTCAAATGCCAAGAT
>NVVM01000112.1 GCA_002402225.1 Alphaproteobacteria bacterium | reverse complement strand
TTTAAGGGCATCATTAAAATTAAATTCTGTTTCGGTCATAATAAGTCATTCCTTTTTTATACAGTTTACTGGAATGACACAGAATTTTGAACACTACCTTGGATTCCGCTTATGGTTTTTTGGATTCCGCTCAGGTGCCGCTAAAGGCTGCGCTCCCGCTTGGTCGCTAGGTCGCGAGGGCTCCTGTTTTTTGGATTACGCTCAGGCGCCGCTAGGGGCTGCGCTCCCGCTTGGTCGCTAGGTCGTCGCTTTGCTCCTTCCAAGTCTTTGGGCTTTGCTCCTTCCAAGTCTTTGGGCTTTGCTCCTTCGGTTTTAGCTTTTTCTTTAATCTTGTGTCATGGGGCGGGGGATCCCCTGCGCGGTTCAAGCCTTTAACATTTCTGCGGCTTTTGGGGCAAAATATGTTAAAATTCCGGATGCGCCAGCTCTCTTGAAGGCCATCAGGCTTTCCATCATCACCTGATCGAGGTCAAGCCAGCCATTCTGGGCGGCTGCATGGAGCATGGCATATTCACCGCTCACCTGATAGGCATATGTGGGGAAATTATATTCACTGGTTACGCGTTGGATTATATCAAGATAGGGCATTCCGGGTTTTATGATAAGCATATCTGCCCCTTCATCAATATCCATGGCAACTTCCCTTAAAGCTTCGTCGCTGTTGGCAGGGTCCATTTGGTAGCTCTGCTTGCTGCCTGACTTGATATTTCCGGCGGAACCAACAGCATCTCGGAAGGGGCCATAAAAAGCCGAGGCATATTTCGCCGCATAAGCCATGATTTGGGTATTAACATGGTTATTCTCTTCCAATGCTTCCCGGATCGCGCCAATACGCCCATCCATCATATCAGATGGGGCAAGGATGTCACAGCCAGCCTCTGTTTGAATAAGAGCTTGTTGGGTCAATATATCTATTGTTTCATCGTTGGCGACGTAACCGTCAATGATAATGCCGTCTTGCCCGTGGCTGGTATAGGGGTCAAGCGCCACATCACAAATGATGCCAATCTCAGGAACCGCGTCCTTAATGGCTTTGATGGTACGGCAAATAAGATTATTCGGATTAACAGCTTCTTTGCCATCATCTGTTTTAAGCTCTTGCGGCGTTTGAGGGAATAAGGCAACAGCCGGAATTCCCAGTTCTGCCGCCTTTTTAATTTCGGGTATGAGCAAATCTATTGAATGGCGCATGACGCCCGGCATNGRWGKKAWTTTCNGTTGCMTYAYYSGTGCCYTCYTGMAYAAARACGGGCCARATCARGTCATYKRCRGAYARKGYGTTYTCACGMACCAGYCKWCKGGACCARTCACTYTTSCGRTTTCTTCTCGGGCGATGATAGGGGTAGCAATAGGATGCCGGCATGTTGCTCATAGATTGATTCCCTAATATTGGCTTTTTTATCTTCACAAAGTTAAGGTGGATAACGTTAAAAGTTTTTAGGTTAGTTAAGGTCTTATTAGTAGTTATTATACTATAATTATTCCGAAACATAATGAATTACAATATTACAGGGATAATTAGAATGTCATCGTTAGGTCATAGCAGCAGTTTGATTGGGGGACATGAGACTCCAGAAGCAAGATCAAAATTGAATTTTTTGGAATGCCTTCGCTTAATTGAAAGGCTCCATAGAAGAATGCTTGATATTGTCAAAAATCGTCTGGACAGCGTGGGCATGAATGATGTGAATAGCGTTCAGGCATTATTGCTGTATAATATTGGCGACCATGAAATGACGGCTGGGGATCTTCGCAATCGGGGATATTATTTGGGCTCAAATGTTTCATATAATCTAAAAAAACTGGTAGAATCCGGTTACATCAATCAGGAACGGGCAGAACATGACAGGCGGGCTTTGCGAATATGGCTAAGCACAAAAGGGAAAGAAGTCTGCGATTTAGTCGGCAATCTTTTTGATGAAAATCTTGACGTTGTAAAAGAGAAGAAAGTATTTGAAGATGCGGATGTTTCTGAATTACGTAATTCATTACGCAAATTAGAAAGCTTTTGGTCAGACCAGCTACGGTTCCAATCATTCTAGGCGAATATATACGCCTTTGATATGCATCAAGTAAATTCGTAAAACAGTTTAGTATATTGCATCTGTAGTTTGACAGAATATCATCTGATAGATATTGTAACAACATCGTTTCGTTATTTAATATTGTGTTTTGTTATATATATATGATAAAGCCATATTTCAGACTCCAAAGTTGCTGAATTGTGAGTTAGGCGTATTAAGTAATGTGAGCTATGATTTTTTTAGATGGACCATGCAATGGATTATAATCAGATATTCTCTGATTCTTTGAATACTGTAAAAGAAGAAGGCCGTTATCGTGTATTTACAGATATCGTGCGCCAAAGAGGAAATTTCCCAAACGCTGTTTGGCATACAGACGAAGGTGTGAAAGACATCACCGTCTGGTGCAGCAATGATTATTTAGGGATGGGACAACATCCTAAAGTTATTGACGCAATGCAGCAGTCGTTAAATCTTTCTGGCGCAGGGGCTGGCGGAACAAGAAATATCAGCGGCACCAATCATCTGCATGTGTTGTTAGAACAGGAATTGGCGGATCTTCATAATAAGGAAGCCGGCCTTCTTTTTACCTCTGGGTATATTTCAAATGATGCAACGCTTAGCACGATGGCTAAATTGATGCCGGGCTGCGTTATTTATTCCGATGAACTCAATCACGCTTCCATGATCGAGGGTATCCGTCATAGTGGGTGCAAGAAACATGTTTTTCGTCATAATGACATCGAACATCTGGAAAGCTTGCTGAAGGCCACTGATCCTGACCTGGCCAAACTTATTGCTTTTGAATCTGTTTATTCCATGGATGGTGATTTTGCGCCAATAAAGGAATTCTGCGATCTTGCCGATAAATATAATGCCCTGACATATCTTGATGAAGTGCATGCGGTTGGGATGTATGGCAAGCGGGGCGGCGGCATTTCAGAACAAGAAGGCCTAAGGGATCGCCTCAGCGTTATTGAGGGAACATTAGGAAAAGCTTTTGGTCTGATGGGGGGGTATATCACCTCTAGCTCAGTCATAGTSGATGCCATTCGCAGCTATGCGCCGGGCTTTATTTTTACGACATCATTATCGCCTGTTATTGTGGCCGGTGCCCTTGCAAGCGTACGTCATTTAAAGGAAAGTCAGGTCGAACGCGATATTCATCAGGAACGGGCCGCTTCCTTAAAAGAAAAACTAAGGTGTGCTGGGCTGCCTGTTATGCCATCCGCCAGCCATATWRTMCSTSTKKTGGKWKRKGAWMMWRTWMYKWKTMAGCAARCGTYRRWWRTKCYRSTGAATGAATTTAAAATTTATGTTCAGCCCATTAATTATCCAACGGTACCGCGCGGCACAGAAAGGCTACGTTTCACGCCAAGCCCGCTCCATACAGATGAAATGATAGACCATTTAGTCAATTCTTTGAAGACTGTCTGGGCGCGTTTGGATATTAATAAATTTGCCAAGGCAGCTTGAAGCGGTATTTCTTAAGTCAAGGATATATGAATGAGCAATGATGAAGGCAAATTTTTTGTCGAATTCATTCAAATAGGAACATCTGTGAAGGTTTCGGCTGTCGATCCTGTAACGGGCCGTGAAGTGTCCATCGTCGGCCCCACATCGGCCACCCGTAGTCATCTGTCACGGGTTGCGGTCAACAAACTGAAATATATTCTCGCCAAAGAAAATTCAAAATAATCCCCCAAATTAATAGACCCAGACCCTGACTATACGACAATTTGTGTATTTATTTCATTTTTCCCATACATATGGTAGGAAAACCTGTGACCATATGATATGTAAGCCTTATATGCTTAAAGCAGGCGTGAGGCCTGCCCCGATATATTGATAAGGTACAATATATGTCTAAAGAAAACATTGTGTTAGCGGCTGATCACGGTGGCTATGACTTGAAAAATATCCTCAAGGACTTTTTGTTGAAACAAGGTTATGAAGTTCTGGATTTGGGTTGTTATGACCATAAGTCGGTGGACTATCCGGATTATGCTCACGCCCTTGCGGCGGCCATCAAGGAAAATAAAGCTTCAAGAGGGGTTCTTGTTTGTGGTTCAGGCATTGGTATCAGCATTGCCGCCAACCGTCATGCCCATATCAGGGCGGCCTTGATTCATGATAGATTAAGCGCAGAATTAAGCCGCCAGCATAATGATGCCAATGTCATCGTTTTTGGCGGACGGCTCATCGGTGTGGGCGTGGCAAAAGATTGCCTGAAAGCTTTTTTGAATACGGAATTTGAGGGCGGGCGGCATCAACGGCGAATTGATAAGATGTCGTGATTTTTTAAGAAATATATGTTGATTTAGGATTTATACAATATGACAACTTCCACTGATATGACTGATTTTTTTAACACTACTCTAAGCCAAAGTGATCCGGAGCTATTTAAATCCATTGCTCTGGAATTAGGTCGCCAACAGGAGCATATTGAGCTTATTGCCTCAGAAAATATCGTCAGCCGCGCCGTTATGGAAGCGCAAGGCTCCGTATTGACCAACAAATATGCCGAAGGTTATCCGGGCCGGCGTTATTACGGGGGATGTGAATATGTTGATWTAGYSGAGNAGTTWRSSMWWNGATCGKKYRAARRARYTWTTTRRTGCCGRTTATGYCAATGTWCAGCCMCATTCAGGCGCACAGGCAAACGGCGCGGTTAATCTGGCCTTGTTGCAGCCGGGTGACACTATTCTTGGCATGTCACTGGCGGCTGGCGGACATTTAACTCATGGCGCGCCGCCTGCCCAATCAGGCAAATGGTTTAATGCGGTTCAATATGGGGTGAGCCAGAAGGATGCCATGATTGATTTTGATGAGGTGGAACGCCTTGCAAAAGAACATAAACCAAAGATTATCATTGCCGGTGGTTCAGCCTATCCACGCTTCATTGACTTTAAACGTTTCAGGGAAATCGCCGATGAGGTCGGGGCTTATTTTTGGGTTGATATGGCCCATTTTGCGGGTCTGGTCGCCGGCGGCGTTCATCCAAATCCGCTGGAACATGCCCATGTTGTGACCACGACAACTCACAAGACATTGCGCGGGCCGCGCGGCGGTATGATTTTGACCAATGATCCTGATTTGGGCAAGAAATTTAACTCTGCGGTATTCCCCGGTTTGCAAGGCGGGCCGTTAATGCATGTGATCGCGGCAAAGGCTGTTGCTTTTGGAGAGGCGCTCAGACCAGAGTTTAAAGACTATGCGAAAAGGGTTGTTGAAAATGCGCGCGCGTTGGCTGCGCGGCTTAAGGAAGGCGGCTGTGACATCGTATCTGGTGGGACGGACACACATTTAATGCTTGTGGATTTACGGCCTTTGGGTTTGACAGGCCGTGACGCGGATAATTCACTGGGCCGGGCCAATATAACCTGCAACAAGAACGGTATTCCCTTTGACCCTGAAAAACCCATGGTGACATCCGGCGTTCGTCTTGGCTCACCGGCGGGAACAACACGTGGTTTTAACACAAAAGAATTTGAAATGAGTGGGGAATTCATTATTGAAATTTTAGAAGGTCTTCAA
>NVVM01000111.1 GCA_002402225.1 Alphaproteobacteria bacterium | reverse complement strand
CTCATCACATTAAAGCCGAACCAGCCGATGCAGAGAATCCAGGACCCCAAGGCCAGAAACGGGATATTGGACGGCGGAATACCGACCACTGTGCCGTCAGCCCGATACCGCCCCCGCCGTGCGCCCAACATAATTACCGCCCCAAGCGCGAGCCAACCACCCATGGCATGAACCACGATGGAGCCGGCAAAGTCATGAAAAGGCGCCCCAAACATATCCGTCATAAAGTCCTGAAAGCCAAAACGCGAGCCCCAGACCATGCCTTCAAACAGAGGATAAATCAGCCCGACGAATACAGCAGAAGCCRSCARCTGYGGRTWRAAKYKWGCMCGCTCAGCWATRCCRCCTGAAATAATCGCCGGAATGGCCGCCGCAAAGGTCATCAGAAAGAAGAATTTTACAAGGGTAAAGCCGTTGCTTTCAAAGCCTGCCCCTGCGCCGCTGATGTCCGAGGCACTGGCAAAAAAGCTGACGCCATAAGCCACCGAATAACCAATGAAGAAATAGGACAGGGTTGACACGGCAAAGTCGGTGATAATTTTAACCAGCGCATTAACCTGATTTTTCTTGCGCACCGTGCCCACTTCCAAAAAAGCAAAGCCCGCATGCATGGCAAATACCAATATGGCCCCAATCAATACAAAAAAAACGTCCGAGCCRCTTTTTAATTCTTCCATCACATCTTCCCTTGATTATTAATGCCCTGATTATCCCCCTGATTACTCAAGAAACATGCCAAACACATAATTGGCCTGTTTCTTATATYTTCTGACGATTAAGGGGGGNAGGAAATGACGGTTCTGATTAAAGTTTAACCAATGAAGGGCTTTTGCTTAGGCAAAAGCCTAAAGTTTAAGCACAAAATTCCCCCGTCCTAAATCAATAAGGACGGGAGAGTATATTTCAGATCAATCTTTTAACGGTTCACTTATATTTTTTGAGAACACTTAAATTTTCTGGGAACCCCTAAATTTTCTGGGAACCATGACCAAACTCAGGATAGGCTTCCATACCCAGCTCCGCAAGGTCGCCGCCTTTGGCTTCGTCTTCTTCGCTCATACGGATACCAACCGTATATTTCAGCCCGTACCATGCAATGGCGCTGGCGGCAGATACAAAGGCCCCGATGGCCAGAATACCGATCAGCTGATTGACAAAAGTGGCATCAGTATTGGTCAGGGGAACCGCAAGCGTACCCCAGATACCGCAAACCAGATGAACCGGGATTGCCCCGACCACATCATCAATTTTAAACTTGTCCAGCAAAGGCACCACAAAAACGACCAGAGCGCCGCCAACCGCACCAATCAGGATCGCCTGCCCGATGGTGGGGGATAAAGGATCCGCCGTAATGGACACCAATCCGGCCAAGGCCCCGTTCAGCACCATGGTCAAGTCAACCTTTTTATAAAGAAACTTGGTCAGAGTAAGCGCTGCCACAACACCGCCGGCCGCTGCCATATTGGTATTGGCAAAGATTTGCGAGACCGCCGTTGCATCAATGGCACTGCCCAAGGCAAGCTGTGATGCGCCGTTGAAACCGAACCAGCCCAGCCACAGAATGAATGTACCCAAGGTGGCCAAAGTCAGTGATGAGCCGGGGATTGGCCGCACATTACCGTTCAGGTCATATTTTCCTTTGCGCGCGCCCAGAATGATAGCTCCGGTTAAAGCCGCCCAGCCACCAACGGAATGCACGATCGTTGATCCGGCAAAATCGGAAAAGCCCAATTCACTCAACCAGCCCCCGCCCCAAGTCCATGCCCCCTGAATGGGATAGATAAATCCGGTCAGGATGATGACAAAGGCGAAAAATGGAAAGAGCTTAATACGCTCTGCCAATGTTCCAGATACAATAGAGGCCGCCGTGGCCACGAAGACCATCTGGAAAAACCAGTCAGAGGCCGAAGAATAACCGCCGTCCACATTAATCACTTCCGTGGCCGCTGTCTCGCTTGCGCCCCACAAGGAAAGTGAGCCGATAAACCCACCGTCGACACCCGAATACATCAGGTTATAACCCACGAGAAAATACAATATTCCCGCCAAGGCATAAAGCCCGATATTCTTCACGCACATGGTCGCCACATTCTTGGTTCGAACCAGTCCGGCTTCGAGCATACAGAAGCCCGCCGCCATCCACATCACAAGGAAACCACCAATCAGGAACAACAAGCTGTTCAGGATATAGCCAACTTCCGGATCAACGGCGGCATGGGCCGGCACCGTGAATCCCACGGTAAGCCCCACAGTAAGGACAAAACCCAACAGGGTTCCCATAAGGCTGTTTTTTAAAATTTTCTTATTCATCATCATACTCCTAAAGGGCCTCTACGCCCATTTCACCAGTTCTTATTCTCAAGGCCTGCTCAAGATCAAATTCAAATATCTTGCCATCCCCGAAATCGCCCGTATGAGCCGACTGGCGCAGGGCCTCACGAACGGCCTCCACCATATCGTCGGAAATCGCCATTTCGAGGCGCAGTTTCGGCACAAAGGCCACCTCATATTCTGCGCCGCGATAAATTTCCGAATGGCCTTTCTGGCGGCCATAGCCTTTGACCTCACTTACCGTAAGACCATTCACGCCGACATCGTTCAATGCCTGCCGAACATCATCAAGCTTGAAGGGCTTGATTATTGCCATAATCATTTTCATAGATTTTCCTCTCTTTACCTTTTACAACATCTTCTCCCATTCAAGAGCTGTGCCAGAATTATTGTTTTCTTCTAACTTATTGATAAACATCATATTTTGTTAACTATTGATGATTCTCAATAATTATATACAGATTAAAAATGATTAATATTTGAGCATTAATTTTCTATGACTATTATTTAAGCATCCTTTTTCATTTGCGGCGACCCCTTGCGGCAGGTAAAAAGAGAAATGAAAAAAAATGAATCTGAAACATATGATGTGGTCATTTCCGGCGGCGGGGTCGTGGGGATGACCTTGGCCGTGGGTCTGGCTCAAAATGGCCTTAACGTCGCGCTGGTCGAATATAATGATATTGCCGCAAGCCTGAATGATGAATTTGATGGCCGTTCCTATGCCATATCCTATGCGCCCTATCTTATGATGCGAACCTTGGGCCTGTGGGATAAATGGGCCAAAAATGCCCAGCCCATCAATGAAATCCATATTACCGATGGCCATTCACCGTTATTTCTACATTTTGACGAAAAGGATCTTGGAGAGGGGCCGCTGGGCCAAATGGTCGAGGTGAGGCATTTACGCCAAGGCCTTTTTGAAGCCGTTCAGGAACAGGAAAATATCACCCTGATCACGCCGGATCATATCATTGATGTGGAAAATGCGCCGGGAAAATGCGCCGTGACCCTCAATAGTGGGCGAAAATTATCCTGCGCTCTTTTAATTTCTGCCGAGGGCCGGCAATCACCTTTAAGAGAAATGATGGGCATTGGCATCAAAAGCTGGAATTACAAGCAAGTCGGCATCGTCACCACGGTTGAACATGAAATTGACCATGCCGGCACGGCCTATGAGAGATTCTACCCCAGCGGGCCTTTTGCCATTCTGCCCCTGAAAAACCGCCGCGCGTCCATTGTCTGGTGCGAACCGCCCGAACGAGCCAAAACCATCATGGGACTGTCCGATGCGGCTTTTGATGCGGAATTACGCAAAAAATTCGGGGATTTTCTGGGCGAGGTGAAACATCTGGGGCAGCGCTGGGCCTATCCGCTCACCGCTCAATTGGCCGATGATTATACGGGCCCGCGTTTTTGTCTGATTGGCGATGCGGCCCACGGCATTCACCCCATCGCGGGGCAAGGCTTTAATCTGGGTCTGCGCGATATTGCCGTCCTGATCGAAGTTCTGGTGGATGCCAAGCGTTTGGGTGGTGATTTGGGTTCGGAATTCACCCTCGAGCGCTATGTGCGCTGGCGGCGGACAGATAATAATATTCTGGCCCTTGGCATGGATGGCCTGACGCGGTTTTTCTCCAACGACATCACGCCCGTTCGCCTCGCCCGCCAGTTGGGACTTGGGCTGGTCGGGGAAATACCGCCGCTAAAAAGACTCTTCATGCGCCATGCACGCGGCACTGTTGGCAAACTACCAAAATTATTGAAGGGCGATAAGGTTTAACTCTTTTATATCTCACTGGTCAATCTCTCTGGCTTCTTCGACCAACATGATCGGGATGCCGTCGCGGATCGGGAAAGCCAGCGCGGCCTTGTCGCTGATTAATTCACCGGCCGCCTCATCATAACGCAGCGACGTTTTGGTCAGGGGACAGGCCAGAATTTCCAATAATTTAGGGTCAACTTTGCCATAGTTTATTTTTGTATTTTCGCTATCTTGTGACTTTTCGCTATCTTGCGACATAGGGCCATCCTTAATTAAATTTTATTGTATAAATTTATCCGATAATATTGCCTGCCCGCCCGCCAAATCACCAGACARRTCAAAAGCCATAATCTGAAGCATCAGGCTGGCGCGTTCTTTAATRTTTRCCGCATTGAGCAAGGCCTGTTTCTCCCCCATGCCAAAGGGGCATATCATGGCAAGCGCATTGACCAGCTCCTCATCACAGGCCTGCTCCAATGCCTCCCATTCAGGCACCACATTATAGAGCYTKAGRTATTTCTCSACRGTCAAAACCAGTTTCTGCCGGGGGATATCGTCCGACCTGAGCTGCGCCGCRCAATCCTCGATGAATCTATCATAGAGAACCCGCACTTGCCGAAATGTGTGGGTGCGGGGCAGCTCCTCAACGATATCAAAGCGGCTCAGTCCGGTGAGCAAGATGGTCAAGCCCCCGGCCTTGTTTTCCTTAAGCTCGGAAATCATCCCAACGCAGCCCGTGGTAAAAAGCGGCCTGTTGCGGGGAGCTGTGCCGTTCTGGTCATTGCCTTCCTGATTTTCAAGGGGCGATACATTCGGCTGAACCATGCCAATAAGGCCATTTTTCTCCCGGGCATGAAAGACCATATCAAGATAACAGCTCTCAAAAATATTAAGCGGCAAATGTCCTTTGGGCAATAACAAAGCCCCGGTCAACGGAAAAACCGGCAAGACATCTGGTAAACGCGCCAATTCAAACAAAGTTTATCTTCCTTAGGTTTACATCTCATATCCCTGATCTCAGGGGGGCAATCAGGAAAAGAGCAGGCTTGATAATTTCTTACGGATTTTTACCGTAAGGGGCTCCATAGGCCCGATGATTTCAAAAAACTTGACCAATTGCTTGCGGGCGCCATCCTCATTCCAGGACCGGTCACGCGCAACAATTTCCAGCAGCTGATCCGCAGCGGCCTCCTCTGCCCCCTTTGCCCATAAAATCAAGGCCAGATCGAACCGGGCCTGATGATTATTCTCATCTTCCTGAATGGCGCGCTCCAGAGCATCGGCATCGCCCAGATCAGTCAACTGGCTTGCCATATCCAGCATCGCCCGCGCCGCCGTAATGGCCGCGTTATTCTCTTCCTGCTTCGGGACAGTTTTTAAAACGGTTTCAGCATTTTCCAAATCTTCATCTTAGGTAAGTCTTACAATAATATTTTCAGCGAATTTCAAGGCAAGGATTACGAGGGCGAT
>NVVM01000110.1 GCA_002402225.1 Alphaproteobacteria bacterium | reverse complement strand
GGGGCAATGGAAAGCACGCTCAAGTCTTCATGGGTATGGTGGATGAAAAAGGCGCGCCCTTCTGGATAGAGCCGCGCGGAGAGGTGGCAGAGCGGTTGAATGCACCAGTCTTGAAAACTGGCAAGGGTGCAAGCCCTTCGAGGGTTCGAATCCCTCCCTCTCCGCCAGTTTTTTTCACTCTTCACAAATCATTTTACGGCCATAAATGTTTGTTTTGTGAGTATCTCAGTACCGGCGTTTAAATCATAAACCATGCAATATATAATATATTCGCCAAGTTCGTCTTTGGATTCAATGATAGTACCTAGTGCCCTGTGTCACCTTATTTGCATGGTTTGGACGGTTTTACAAGCCTGCCGAGCAGGCGCGCGGCGTGCCGTCATGCCCCGCATAACAAGCGTCGGGCAACGCACACGCGGCAGGCTTGTAAAACCGCCCGAAGGGTCACCTATCCCGTTCCCTGAAGGGCGTCACCGCTGCTTGCCGATGCTAAAGCATCGCCCGCGCAACGCTTCCTACCCAGAAAACGGGATAGGTGATCCAAATCATGCAAATAAGGTGACACAGGGCACTAGATAATTCACGCTTAACTGCAATGTTCCTTTTGGCGGAGCTGGCTTATCTATCCAGGCCTCCATCATGTCCGAGGCGTGATATAATTTTCCCGAAGGGGCCACAACCTTATAGGCCAACCCCAATTTGCAATTATTTTTTTCATCAACTTTGCAACCTGTGAACAAAAGGAAAGAGACTATAGGAGCCCCTTTTGAAACTTGTTTAGCAAGTTCTATATGAACGCCTTTAGTTGATTTGTCCCAGTTGGCCAAAAACTCTTCTGGCTTAGTGGTTAGCATTTGCATGACGCCCAATGAACCATTTGACTTTTGCCAAGGCTTTTCTTGTAAGGCTTTACCATCTTTACCCAACCAACCTTGCGGTATTTTTTCTAGATTTGGCTCTTGTGCTGATACCAACCAAATAAAGTTAACGCAGCTAATGACAATCAGAAATCTGATGATAAATTTCATTATAACTCCCTAATATTTTTATGAGACCTCTGCGTAAGGCCTGATTTTATTTTACAATTTCATAGAACAGGTCTGCACCGCTTCCGCACCGTCCAGTCCATGCAGGCTCGGATGATCCAGCTCCGCGCTCGCAACAAATAACTCAGGCGGCGTTTTAAATGTTTTCCTCATGACAGAATTATAGCATAGATAAAAGGGGAAACTTATGCAGAGGTCTCTCATATTATAGTATTCCAGACAATAATATTAGAACTTATGTTTCTCTATACGCACTTCATTTGATATAGTTGATTCGTAAAGGGATAGACAAAGAACATATGACAAACTTTTCAGACATACCTCCGGACATACCCGTTGATGACATTGCGCAGGATAGTAATGTTGTGGCTTATGATGCGGCAACTTTCCGGCAGTCCCCCCATAGYCTGGARGCGGAGCAAGCTTTGCTCGGCGCTATYCTKGTCAATAACGARGCCATGGARCGGGTRCAGGATTTTTTAACTGACGAWCATTTTRTCAAYCCCGCGCATCAAAAAATTTATYYGGCAACAAARAARCTTATTGAAAAAGGTCTCATTGCCTCCCCCGTTACCCTAAAACCYTATTTYGAGAATGAAGACAGYYTGGCGGACGTYGGCGGTTCTAAATATCTGGCCTCACTTGCTRGCGCGGCMGTTTCCATYAWYAATTCAGCCGAWTATGGCCAGATTATTCARCARATGGCCATCAARCGGGAATTGATCAATGTGGGGACAGACATTGTCAATGGGGCCTATGATCACAGCATTGATAATACGCCGCAGGATTTAATTGAAGAGGCTGAGAAAAAYCTTTATTCCCTYGCCGAACAAGGCAGTTCTGAWGGCGGCTTCAAAAGCTTTGGMAAATCTTCTGCTGATGCAGTCAGCCTGATTGAAATGGCCTTTAAAAGAGGCGGRAAGCTGGCGGGAAAAACAACYGGTTTTGACTCCATCAATAGAAAAATAGGCGGCCTGCATAAATCGGACTTGATGATTCTCGCCGGACGTCCGGCCATGGGCAAAACSGCGCTGGCCACMAAYATMGCYTTTAACACGGCCAAGGCATACCGTGATGATATGGCTCTGGGGATATCGCCGGAAGACAGCAAAGGCGCTGTGGTGGCTTTTTTTTCACTCGAAATGGCCGCAGATCAGCTCGCAGCTCGCATATTGGCTGAGCAAGCCGCCCTGTCTTCACAGGATCTGCGCCAAGGAAAATTAAATCAGGAACAATTTAACCAGCTTGCCCGTACGGCGCAGGAATTGGAAGAATTGCCGCTTTTCATTGATGATACCGCATCGCTCAGTATTGGGGCCCTGCGCACCCGCGCCCGCCGCTTGAAACGGCAGCATGGTCTGGGTCTGGTCATCGTGGATTATCTTCAACTTCTTACCGCTGCGGGGCGCAATAAAAGAGGCCCCGAGAACAGGGTTCAGGAAATTTCCGARATYACCCGYGGCYTKAAAGSMYYSRCHRWWSRWYKDSWMRYYYSGKTTSKMRSYKWRYYWCWKYYBMGCCGDRVYDTKGARYMMCGBSMHAACAAACGBCCSSTRMTGTCKGACCTGCGTGAATCMGGCTCCATTGARCAGGATGCGGATATGGTGACCTTTATTTATCGGCCCGAATATTATCACAATCTTGTCCAGCCGGACGAAGGGACGCCAGAACATCTTATCTGGATGGAAGAAGGCGAAAAACTATTCGGGCTTGCTGAATTTATCATTGCCAAGCAACGCCACGGCCCCACCGGAAAAATCGATTTACAATTTGAGGCCAGCATCACCAAATTTTCTGATTTGGCAGAATCCGCTGATCGCTTACCCAAGAGAAATGATTAATGGGATCCAAGGATTCTTTGCCAGATTCGCTACCTGATTTCCCCTCGGATTGTCTGGCCAGCCTGACCATAAATTTAGGTACCCTTATTCGTAATTATAAAAGCTGCATTCAGATCGCAGGCGGCACAGAATGCGCAGGCATGGTCAAGGCCGATGCTTATGGTATGGGCATAACCCATGTGGCACCGGCTTTATTTCATAAGGCGAATTGCCGGATTTTCTTTGTTGCCAATCTCGCTGAGGCGATAAAATTACGCGGAATACTTCCTGATACCGTTATATATGTTCTCAATGGTGTTTTCTCAGGTCATGTAGATTATTTTATCAAGAATAATCTCCGGCCCGTGTTAAATGATTTAACGCAAACGGCCTTATGGCAAGCCGTATCCCCTGAGAATCGCCCGGCATGCGCAATACATTTTGATACGGGTATCAATCGGTTGGGACTAAGCCCGAAAGAAACCGCTCAATTCATTAATGATGTGGGCGCGCGGAAGGGGCTTGATATTTCACTGATTATGAGCCACCTCGCCTGCTCTGACGATCCTGAAAACCCAATGAATGCTCARCAATTGGCTGACTTCAAAGCCATCACCAGTAATTTTCCGGATATTCCGGCGAGCCTTGCCAATTCCGGCGGGATTCTGCTGGGGCCGGATTATTATTTTGATCTGGTTCGGCCCGGAATTTTAATGTATGGCGGCAATCCTTCCAAAGGGGCCATGCCGAAGAACATAAAGGTTCCTTTTCAAATCCTTGGGAAAATATTACAAATTCGCAGCGTTGATGCGGATCAATCTGTCGGTTACGGGGCCACTTGGACAGCAAAGCAGCCGCGCCATATTGCGACCATAAATATTGGTTATGGCGATGGTTATCCGCAAATGTTTAACAATTGTGGCTGGGTCTGTATTAAAGGAATGAAGGTGCCTGTTGTGGGCCGCGTTTCCATGGATATGATTACGGTTGATGTGACAGGTGTAAACCTGCAAAAAATTGGCCCCGAATGTGATGTTGAACTTCTGGGGCCGCATATAACACTTGAAATGGCGTCGGAAGTCTCTACCTTAAGCCAATATGAAATCCTGACCGGCGTACGGGAAAGATATCAACGAATTTATATATAAAATAATTAGGGGTTATAATGAATTTTCTTGCCGTCATAGGACGGATTACATTCGGTTTTCTACAAGCCACAGGACGGCTTGGGATTTTTGCAGGCACTGCCATATCTCATATGACTGCCCCGCCGTTTTATTTCCGATCACTCCTTCAGCAAATGATGACCATTGGCTATTATTCATTGCCAGTTGTCGGCCTGACCGCGCTATTCACCGGGGCCGCGCTCGCCCTTAATATTTATGAGGGCGGATCACGTTTTAATGCAGAGGCCGCCCTGCCCACCATCGTTGTCATCGGGATTGTTCGCGAACTCGGGCCTGTGCTTTGTGGTTTAATTGTTGCGGGCCGCGTCAGCGCCTCCATGGCGGCGGAAATTGGCACCATGCGCGTGACAGAACAGATTGACGCCATGGCCACCCTGTCGACGGATCCCTTTAAATATCTAATTGCGCCGCGCATCGTTGCCACAACTCTCATGATGCCTTTCATGCTCGTGATTGTGGCAGATGTCATCGGTGTCATGGGCGGTTTTTTGATCGCCACAGGAAAACTGGGCTTTAATGCCGGAAATTACATGAGCCTGACCATGGATTTTCTTGAAATAAAGGATATTTATGCCAGCCTGACCAAGGCCGCTGTTTTTGGTTTTTTCATCGCTCTTATGGGCTGTTATCATGGCTATTATAGCCGGGGCGGGGCGCAGGGTGTGGGCATTGCCACCACCAATGCCGTGGTTTCTGCCTGTATGCTTATTCTTTTATCAAATTACATCGTAACGGAGATATTTTTCGCAACATGATTGATACGCCGAAAATAAGCCTTAAGGGCCTTCATAAACAATTTGGTCAAAAGATTGTGCTGGATAGCATCGATCTTGATATTATGCCCGGCGAATCCATGGTTATCATTGGCGGATCCGGATCCGGAAAGTCCGTTACCTTAAWATGTATTTTAGGACTTTTACATCCGGAAAATGGCAGCATCAAAGTTGATGGCGAGGAAACCGTCGGAATGGGCCGAAAGGATCGCAAAAGAATTCAGGAAAAATTTGGTATGCTATTTCAGAGCGCCGCCTTGTTTGACAGCCTTCCGGTATGGGAAAATGTCACCTTTGGCTTGCTAGCCGCAGGGAAAATAAAACGGCAGGACGCGAAAGAAATCGCCATCGAGAATTTACGCAGTGTCGGCCTGAGCCCTGATGTGGCCCTGTTAAGCCCAGCGGAGCTGTCAGGCGGCATGCAAAAACGGGTGGGCCTCGCCCGGGCCATCGCCAGCAAGCCGGAAATTATTTTTTTTGATGAACCAACAACCGGCCTTGACCCCATCATGGCCGATGTGATCAATGAATTGATCGTAGAGCGGGTGAAAGAAATGGGCGTAACGGCCCTGACCATTACCCATGACATGTCAAGCGTACGTAAAATAGCCGATAAGGTCGCGATGATTTATAAGGGTAATATCATCTGGTCAGGCCCGCGAAATGACATCGACAACAGTGGGAATGCCTATGTGGAACAATTCATCCACGGCAGAGCCGAAGGCCCGATTCAGATGGAAGTCTTAAAGGCATAACAGCCGAAAGTATATTTTATGGCCAAAGAGCGCAAAATATTTGTCTGTCAATCCTGCGGCACCACATCCGGCAAATGGGCGGGACAATGTGAGGCCTGCAATGAATGGAACAGCATTGTAGAAGAACGGGATATCAGTCATCCGACAGGACTTGGCAAGGGCTCAGGCAATCGCAACAAGGGCCATATTATCAG
>NVVM01000011.1:0-40000 GCA_002402225.1 Alphaproteobacteria bacterium | reverse complement strand
AGGCCTTAGATAAACTGGCCAAGGCGTTGCATCTGGCCGCAGGCATCAGCTACTATAAGGCCTATTGCCCCGCCAATATTATCATAGAGAACCAACAGCTCAGTCAGCAGGAAGCCGATTTCTTCTATAAATTCTACTTAATGGGTCTCGGCGAGTTTTCAGTGGAAAACGATCTTGACCTTCAGACCATCATCAATTTTCCCGTTGCCGCAGAAACCGCCCCGGGTCCGAGCCGCCTCACCTTACCTGAAATGACCGYGGTTCCCATCGGCGGGGGCAAGGATTCGCTGGTCAGCCTGGAAATTTTAAAAAAGAGTGGCGGCCAAGAAGGAAAGGCTGATTTCCGGCCCATTGCCATCAATGCGGGCCCGCCTATTCTGGAGGTCATTGAGAGCGCAGAATGCCATAACCCTATATTAATCCGCCGCAAAATTGATCCTGAACTTTTTCAGCTCAATGAACAGGGGGCCTATAACGGCCATGTCCCCATCACCGGCATATTATCTTTTATCATGGCCTTTGCCGCCGTTCTTTATGGCTATGATACTGTGGTCATGTCCAACGAACAGTCGGCCAATGAAGGCAATATGATGAAAAATGGCCTCGCCATAAATCATCAATATAGCAAGTCACAGGAATTTGAGCGGGACTTTAGCCACCTGATGCATCAACATATTTTAACCGGCTTTCGATATTTCTCATTATTACGGCCCTTATCAGAAACGGGCATTGCCGCCCTTTTTGCCCGCAAGCCAAAATATTTTTCCAGCTTCAAGAGCTGCAATCGTAATTTTCATATCGCCGAAGGAGAACGCAAATACGGCTGGTGCTGTGATTGCCCCAAATGCCGTTTTGTCTTTCTGGCCCTCGCGCCTTTTAMAGGAAAGGCGGAAATACTCAAGATTTTTGGCAAAGATATGCTGAATGATCGCAATCAAATGAGGGGCTTTCAGGAATTGCTCGGCCTGAAGGGGCATAAACCCTTTGAATGTGTCGGCGAGATTAGGGAATGCCGCCTTCTGTTAAAAAGCCTTGCCCTGATGCCGGAATGGCAGGATGATCTTCTGATAATACATCTTGCGCCCCAGATTGAAGAGGCGGGATTAAGCTTGCAGGCCTTGACTGATCAGGCGTTACAAAAATACCCTGACCATAATCTGCCTGACGATTTTGAGAGAATGCTTGATGAATTTATCGGATCTTGAAAATAAGAAAATTGCCATTTGGGGCATGGGGAAAGAAGGCGCGGAGACCATCCGGTTTCTATGGTCGCATTTCCCGGGCAAGCCGCTGACCCTGATCGATCGTGAAAGACCAGAAAATATACCAGATGATGGCCCTATGCATTTTATACGGGAGGATGATCTGGATAAAGAGGCAATCAATTTTGATGTGGTGATAAAATCACCCGGTATCAGCCTCTATCACCCCCGCACCAAATATCTAAAAGACCATAATGTCACCATAACCTCTGCCACCAATATATGGTTTGCCCAGCCAAAGCGGGGAAAAATCATCGCCATCACCGGAAGCAACGGCAAAAGTACAACCTGCGCCCTGCTCGACCATATTTTAAAAGGCTTAGGCCAAACTGTCCAGCTGGGCGGAAATATTGGCAAGCCGCTGTTATCGCTTGAGGCAGATGCCGACTATTATATTGCCGAACTCAGCAGTTATCAAACGGCAGACCTTTGTTATCCCCAAAATTATTCTCAGGATTATATGCCGGACATTGCGGTTTTGCTCAATTTATTTCCCGAACATATCCAATGGCATCAAACCCACGCCCAATATTATACTGATAAAAGTAATTTAATCCGAGCCGGGGCCGGCGCTGTCATCCTCAATCATACGGATCCCCTAACCAAAGAAAAAAACCCGGACATATCCGGCGCCCAATGGTTTAATGACCCCGAAGCCATTCACATTAAGGGCGAGCATATCCAGTTTGGCGAGAAACGATTGGGGAACTTAACGGATATCACGCTGCTGGGGCATCATAACCATGAAAATATCTGCGCGGCCCTGACCGTCTGTCAGATATTGGGGTTTGATTTAACAGAATGCTTTAAGCTGGCGGCCACTTACCCGGGTTTGCCGCACCGTCTGGAGAGTCTGGGCCTCATCAAAGGACGGACATATATTAATGACAGCATATCCACCACACCGGAGGCAACAATTGCGGCGCTTAAATGCTTTGAAGGACAGAATATAACCCTCTTGATAGGGGGGCAAGACCGGCAGCAGGATTTTATCAGACTCGCTCTTTATATCAAAAAACATCCAGAGATTAATATCATCACGGCCTATGAAACCGGGCCAAAGGTTTGCAGAGCTTTAGAAGCCAATGGCGTCACTTCATATGTGACAGAGGCCGCCGGGCTGGAGGACGGCGTTAAATGCGCCCAGAAAATCACCCCAAAGGGCGGCATCATTTTACTCAGCCCGGCAGCGCCAAGCTATGATGGCTTTAAAAATTATGACCATAGAGGAGAGACCTTCAGGCTATTCAGCCAAAACACAATGTTATAAGCTTACCAGTTTATTAATATATTCGTTATAAAATGCCCAGAATACAAGCTCAGGATAAAATACAATATACCGTCGTAGATAGAGGTACCAGAAGTTGAGTTTTTCACGTGCATTTTTCCCCGTAGCCGTTATGGTTCTGCTTGCCYTGATAGCTGTTATTATAAGCTTGGGCATGACGGACCGCGCCATTAAAASCTCCAATCAAAAACTCTCCCTGCATTCTATGGATTTGCATTTTAATAATATACGGGATTTTCAGGAAACAATGGTTCTTGATTATTCGGAATGGGGCGACACTTTCACAAAATTGACAATGAATAATGATATTAAGTGGTTCAGTTATAGCATCGGCGGTGCCAACCTTAKAAATAACAGAATTCATGGCATTGCCTATATCAAGAATGACGGCACATTATCACAGCAGCATACCAGAAATGACGATCTATCATTTCACATATCTCAGGAAATTTTTCATGAAGATTTTGAGAGCATTAAAAAAGAAACCCTGGCCTTTAAAACCTTAGTCCCGCATACCGTTTCCTATTTCAAAATGATCAATAACACCCCGACGTTAATTTCATTTGCGCCTATTACCCATCCCGACCCCGCCGCCTATCCGGGCTTTAATCCGGACAACAGGGACTTTCTGGTTTTTTGGACGGTGATTACCCCCGACCTTCTGGCCCGAACGAGCGAAAGACTTAATTTACAGAATTTAACCATAACATCTCAAAGCTCGCCCTATAATTTTGCCTTTAAAGACAATCAGGATAATATTATCTCACAGTTAAGCTGGACCTTGAAAAAAGACGCCACCAATCCATTGGCTCTATCTTTTTACACAAGTATAGCCATGTTCTCGTTATTGGTTATTGGAGGATTTCTGTCTTTCATACGCCTGACAGAATTAATTCGCCAGCTTAATGAGGCAAAATCAAGTGCGGAAAGAGGCCATAAAATAAAGTCCGAGTTCCTCGCAACCATGAGCCACGAACTTAGAACACCGCTTAATTCCATTATCGGTTTTTCTGATATATTACAATCAACCCAGAAAGATTCCCTGACCGAGTCCCAATCAGAATATATCGGCCATATTCAAGCCAGCGGGAAACATCTGCTCAATATCATCAATGAAATACTTGATATGTCAAAAATTGAAGCCGGAAAATATGATCTGGCCGAAGAAGAAATGGATATAAGGCGCACAATTAATCAATCGATCATCTATCTGGAAAAACCTATCGCGGATAAAAATATTACCCTGATCAAGAAAATCCCCGAAAAGCTGAATGAATTCATGGGAGACTCAAAAGTCATCAAACAGCTTTTATTGAATTTATTAAGCAATTCCATAAAATTCACCCCTGAAAGCGGGCAGGTCACCGTAGGCTGCTCAATTGCGCCGGAAGGCTGCATGGAATTATATGTAGAGGATACGGGGATCGGCATCTCACCCGAAAAACTTGACATTATTACCGAACCCTATTTGCAGGACCAAGACCATAAAACCCGCACCCACGAAGGGACCGGACTTGGCCTTGCTATTACAAAGGCTTTTGTTGAAATGCATCAGGGCATTCTGGAAATTACCAGCGAGTTAAATGTCGGGACGCGTGTCACCATTACCTTCCCCGCATCCCGGGTGCTGCCTGATCTGATATAGCTGCCTGACCTGATATAAAAGCCGGACAAGCCACGCTTCATTGAAGAGAATATCTAAACTTTTATAAATCCTCATACTGTCACCAATTCTCCACTTGACTTATTTCGATATTTCTGGAAATATAGAAATATGAATGAAACAACAATGACAAAAATAACGGTTACCATGCTCGCGGCGCTGGCCCATGAGACGAGACTTGCCCTGTTCCGGCTCTTGATCCGGCGCGGCCCTGAGGGCAGCAAGGCCGGCGATATTGCCCGCGAGCTGGCGGTACCCAATTCTACCTTGTCCTACCATTTAACAGAGCTGGAACAGGCAAGGCTTATCACATCCACAAAACAGCAGCGACAAATCATATATGCCGCCAATATGGAGGCTCTGGAAGATTTTCTGGCTTTTCTGATTGAAGATTGTTGCCAGACCAGCGGCGATCCTTGTTTCTCCCTTTTGAATAAACGAAAAGACGAGCGCGGCACATGACATGCAAGGTCGCCATTAATGGCTTTGGTCGCATGGGCCGGCTGGCCCTGCGGGCCGCCTTCGATCATCTGGAATTTGGGCCGAAATTTGGGCTGGAATTTGAATTTGTCCTGATTAACGACAATATGGGCACATCTGAGACAGCGGCACATCTTCTGGAGTTCGACAGCATTCATGGCCGGTGGGATAAAGCCATTGAATATAACACAGACGGCATTTTCATTGAAGGCCACTTCATACCGGTCACCAGCGCGGCAAGAATAGAAGATATGCACTTAAACGGCGCCGATCTGGTTCTGGAATCTACCGGTGCCTTTCGGAATATGGCACAATTGAGCAAATATCTGGAATTGGGCGCCGCCAAAGTCATTGTTGCGGCCCCCATCAAAGAAGGGGCGTTAAATATCGTGATGGGCGTTAATGATCACCTATATGACCCCGCCGTAAATCATATTGTCTCCAATGCCTCATGCACCACAAATTGCCTCGCCCCCGTGGTCAAGGTTATGCACGAACAGCTTGGCATTAAACATGGGTCCATCACAACAATCCATGACGTGACCAATACTCAGGTGGTGGTCGATGCCCCCCATAAGGATTTGCGGCGCGCGCGATCATGCCTCGCGTCCCTGATCCCGACCAGTACGGGTTCCGCCACCGCAATCACGCTCATATATCCTGAACTTAAAGGCAAATTAAATGGTATTGCCGTCCGGGTGCCTCTGCTGAACGCCTCCCTCACGGACTGTGTGTTTGAAGTAAAGCGCAAAACAACAGCGCAGGAAGTCAATGGATTATTTGCCGAGGCTTCGCAAACATATTTAAAGAATATATTGGGATATGAGACCCGCCCTCTTGTCTCTGTGGATTATACCAATGATCCACGTTCCGCCATCATTGACGGGCCATCGACGATGGTGGTGAATGACACCCAAGTTAAAATCCTCGCTTGGTATGACAATGAATGGGCCTATGTTTGCCGCATGGTCGAGCTTGCGCAGAAAATGGCCTCTACACTATAAGATGACCACATGACCGAAGAACAAAAGGCCTCGCCCCGAAAAATTTCCCAATATATTCTGGTCACCGCCGCCTATTGGGGCTTTACCCTTACAGACGGCGCATTGCGTATGCTTGTTCTATTGCATTTCCATATGCTTGGTTACTCTCCGATACAGCTGGCGTCTTTATTTATACTCTATGAGATATGCGGTATCGTTACCAATATAACGGGCGGGTGGCTCGGCAGCAGAATTGGCTTAAACAAGACATTAATTCTGGGGCTTATGCTTCAGATATTAGCCATCCTGTCCCTGTCTTATTTACAAGAAGACTGGCCCCTTGCTTTTGCCGTGCCCTTTGTTGTCGCCGTACAAGGCCTATCCGGTATTGCGAAAGACCTGACGAAGATGAGCGCTAAAAGCTCGCTCAAACTGATCATGCCAAAAAATCAGAACTCCCTTCTTTTCAAGTGGGTTGCCCTATTGACGGGGTCAAAGAACGCCTTGAAGGGCATGGGCTTCTTTCTGGGCGGCCTGTTGCTCAGCCAAGCCGGCTTTAATATGGCATTATGGCTTTTGGCGGGGGGATTGACGCTAATCACCATACCCATGGTAGCTTACTTGTCCAGCGCCCTTGGCCGCGCCAAACAGAAAATCACGTTAACCGAGCTATTTTCCAAAAGTGCTTCAATAAATCTCCTGTCCGCCGCCCGGTTTTTTCTGTTTGGCGCGCGGGATATCTGGTTTGTCATTGCCTTGCCTCTGTTTCTTTATCAGGAAATAGGTCTCAGTTTTTCCAAGGTCGGCGGGCTTATGGCCCTCTGGATGATTGGCTACGGCTTGTGCCAGTCACTGGCCSCCGCGATTATCCGTAAATCCCCCGATGGCCGCAGCACCGAGGTTAAAGAAAATCACCGATGGGTTTTCATGCTTGCCGTCCTGCCTTTTGCCATTGTCGCGGCATTATATATGGGTTTGTCGCCCAGCTATACCGTCCTTATTGGCCTTGCAGCATTTGGCGCGGTATTTGCCGTAAATTCGGCCCTGCATTCCTATTTAATTCTGGCCTTCACCCATGATGACCATGTGGCAATCAATGTGGGCTTTTATTATTCCGCCAATGCAGGGGGGCGGCTGGCGGGGACGATTTTATCCGGCTTGCTATATCAAATTGGCGGCCTGCAGGCTTGCCTGATCGGGTCTGGCATTATGCTTTTCATGGCTTTTCTTTTAAGTATATTCATTCCCCGCAAGGCTTAAAAATAAAACGATCGTTTTAAGTTTGTTTTTATATTCAAATATGCCATACTCGCAAAAAATTATGGAGGCGAACCACATGCTTGGACTCATGCAAGATCAACCACYTTTAATCACCAATATTATGAAATATGCCGCACTTAACCATAAGAACGGCGAAGTTGTCACCAAAGCCGTTGAAGGCGGCATCCACAGAACAAATTATGGCGAGATTGCCAAAAGATCAGCCAAACTCGCCCATGCGCTCACAAAACTTGGGCTTACCCAAGGTGATTGTGCCAGCACATTGGCCTGGAATACCTACCGCCATTTGGAACTCTATATGGCGGTTCCCTGCATGGGATCCATCTTAAACACCATCAACCCCAGGCTTTCTCCGCAGCAGCTTACCTATGTCGTGGAACATTCCGAAGCAAAGATTTTGTTCATGGACCTGACCTTTGTGCCGTTGGTGGATAAGTTAATCAAAGCATTTCCAAATCAATTCTCTGCTGTAAAATATATGGTTATTATGACGGACCGCGCCCATATGCCGGCATCACTTTCCGGGACTTCCCTTGAAGGCGTATTATGTTACGAGGAATTGATCGAAGCGGAAGATGATAGCTATGACTGGCCGGAACTTGATGAAAATACAGCTGCCGGACTATGCTATACCTCTGGGACAACCGGTGAGCCCAAGGGCGTGCTCTATAGCCACCGCAGCACCGTTCTTCATAGTTTAAGCGCATGTACCAAAGATAGCCTTGGTATCTGCAAAGCTGATTCGGTTATGCCCATTGTGCCTATGTTTCATGTTAACGCCTGGGGAACGCCTTATATTACGGCGATGAGCGGGAGTAAACTTGTACTGCCCGGCGCGGATATGACGGGTGAAAATTTCTATAACCTGATTAAGGATGAAGGATGCACCATATCCCTTGGGGTGCCAACAATCTGGCTGGCCCTTCTGCAGCATGTGAATAGTCTGGGCGATCCGGATTGCACCCAGCTGCCCATTCAGAGTTTTGTTATCGGGGGTTCCGCTGCGGCACCGAGCCWNNGATTGMASGCTTGGAAAAAACCTTTGGTGCAGCGGCTGTTCATGCTTGGGGCATGACAGAAACCAGCCCGCTCGGATCTGTTAACCGGCAACTGGCCAAACATGAGAATTTGACCGATTCAGAGAAAATGGCCATAAAAATCAAACAAGGCCGCCCCCCGTTCGGCATCGAAATGAAAATCGTCGATGATGAGAGAAATGAACTGCCCCGAGACGGCGTCGCCTTTGGCCGCCTTATGGTTCGGGGCCCATGGGTTACCAAGGCCTATTTCAAACAAACAGATCATAATATTCTTGATGACGAGGGTTATTTTGATACCGGTGATGTCTCCACGCTTGACCCTGATGGCTATATGACCATCGTCGATCGCTCCAAAGATGTTATTAAATCAGGCGGCGAGTGGATTTCCTCTATCGATCTGGAGAATGTTGCCCTCGGCCAAGCCGATGTCGCAGAAGCCGCCGTGATTGGCATTGCCCATCCCAAATGGCAAGAGCGCCCCCTGCTGATTATCCTGCCCAAACCGGGCGCAAAGCCTACCAAAGATGACATTCTTGGCTATCTGGACGGTAAAATTGCCAAATGGTGGACCCCGGACGACGTCGTCTTCATCGACCAAATGCCCCACACCGCTACCGGAAAAATCCAAAAACGCGACCTAAGAGAAACCTTCAAGGATTTCAAATTTACGACATGATACCTCTATCATTGAGATCCGGACTTTCTTCGTAAAAGTGGAGGGTAATCTGTTATAATAAACCTAAAATTAGTTAACAGGTAAGCGTTTGCCCACAGCCCCCTCTAAAACGTTAATTCTACTTACTACTAAAATCTATGCAGACGTTTGGAATAAGAAGTTGGAACTGTTTGAAAAGTACTTTTAATTTTCTTTAAAACCCGCAGAAACTATGGGCTTCCCTCGCATGCAAGACAAGAGAACCGTGCTCAAACTCGCCTTCTCAAAGCAATTCTATATAAGAAGGAAAGGCTTTGGAACACCAAGAATGTCCCTACCCTTCAAGGCACTAGAGCATTCTGCCTCAAATTTTATGATGGTGCGGGTGGAGGGAATCGAACCCACACTTCCAGAGGAAACGAGATTTTGAATCTCGCGCGTCTACCAATTCCGCCACACCCGCGTGAAGGAAATGCAGTCTTATCACCTTCATATTCTATAGCCAAGTGAARAATGTCTGTAATGTAAAAAAAACCGACTATTCTTCACAAAGTTGGCATATTGAAAAGCCGCAGCTCATTCCCTAATTGCAGGAGGCTTTCGGCACGATATTAAGATCAAAAAGAACACAATTGGTCAGGGAAGCATCCATATCTTCAATCGCTTCAATGATCTTGCCGTCCTTCACCTCAAACAGGAAAAAATAGCTGTTGTTATATTGCCGGTTCAGTTTTGAGGCACCACGTCCGCGCATAAGAGCCACCATACGGTCCCCGTCCCCAAAATATTCCGCAGGATAAAAGCCATAGCCCGACCTGAAACCCATCAGGTCAACGACCTTGGAGAAGACACCATCAACAACCTCCTGAAGGCTTTGGTATTTAGCCGATATTCTGGAGTTTCCGGTACAGGTGAACTTGCAATTTTTATCAAATACCGAGAAGGGGTCTACCTGTTCCCCGCCAACTGCGCGGTTAAACAAGGATATATATTCTTCAAAAACTTTTTTGGCGGCTTCAGACATTAAATTTATCCTTTTCTGATATTTTTGCGTGTATATTTTAACGTCGAATTGTTTCGACATATTTATTATCAAATAACGCCGTCKCAATCTGGGTTGTGTCCGGATATACAATTATTTCAATAATTTTCCCGCCGCGCACCTCGAACACAAAGCCGCCGGTATCACGTGCCTTGTTATAATCATTGCCTGTTGYYGARAYGCCYGAAATGATKCCSARYGCCGCAAAYCGCGCMCCSGAGCCGATGACCTCTGTCATCTCTGCTGAMGCYKCRCKAAARWGRTCCKCSARYGTRGCRCCAAGAACATAYYGAACYTGAKMGCGKCCATGATAATTACCRGACAGGGGSGTRAARCCAATRAYRGTCACCAAAACATCMGGGGMYARCAATTCATARGGRGCGGATTCACTGCCCTGAGCCGCAATATTAACCCGATCAATAAATTGCCGCACGATGTCCTGAGGGTCTGACATAAATTCTCTCCTGCTTAATATCTCTTGYAAAAATTACCCGTCGTTGACGGCATCAGAATTGGGTACTTAAGGACAATCCCCATTCCCGTGGCCGGGCATACCAGCCATAGGTAACGCCCTGCCCTCCGGAAACATCCGAAGCATTGAGGAGATATCGCTTGTCCGTCAGGTTTTTGCCGAACAAGGCCACTTCCCACTCATCCCCCGAAGTACGATAGGAAATTCGCGCATTGAACAGGCTGTAACCATCCTGTGCAGCCGATTCAAAATTCTGTACGTCACTATAAGTCTTGCCCTTGTAGCTCCAGTCCCCCTGAAAAGTGAGAAACCCGTGATCATCAAGGGGAATACTATATTGAATGCCGGCGCTGGCAGTCCATTCAGGCGTCTTGGGAAGTTTGCTGTCCAGCGTAATCCCCGTTGCCGTACCAATATCGCTATAACCGGCATCCGTATAGCCAATGGCCACCGTCAGATCCAGACCCGGGGCGGGCCGCGCCTGCATTTCAAGTTCCAGTCCCTTGATTTTCGCCTTGGCCGCATTGGTCACCGTGATGACCAGATTGCCAATGGCATCCTGAGTAATGGCTGTTAACTGAATATCAGAATAATTATAATAAAATCCGGTCAGATTGACCTGCAATCTGTTATTGAACAATACGGACTTGATGCCAACTTCAAAAGAATCCACAAATTCAGGATCATAGGATTGCACCTCTGCTTCAAGAAGGGGCCGGCCATTAAAGCCGCCGGACTTGAAACCACGGGAATAGGAGCCGTAAAGCATGACATCCTCTGTTGCCTTGAAATTAAGCCCAGCCTTGGGCGACAGAGTGCTCCAGCTGTCCTCAACAGTGCGCGGGGAGCCGGCGGCAAAGACATTGGCATTTATCCGGCGGTGAGAAAGAAAATAATTCTTACTTTCCCATGTATAACGCAAACCGCCAAAAATATTAAGCCGATCGGTAATGTCAAAAGTTGCATGGGAGAAGCCTGCAATACTTTCAATATCCACATCGTTCAATACATCCAATTCAATATCAAAGCCGATATTAACCGGATTTCCGGCTCCCCCCGCAAAGGGTGTTGCAGGATTGGTGGGATCCCCAAGCGGGATGATCGCTCCGGGTAGGGCCTCCAACCCGGCAAATAAAGGAACGGCGAACCGAACCTGATTACGATCTACGGCATTTTCCCGAAAGTAAAATGCGCCCACCATCCAATGCAATCTGTCATCCATATGATCGCCCGAAAGCTGGATTTCCTGACTGAACTGCCATTGCTCATTGTCATTCAGGGCCTGATTGATGGCACGTGTGGGATCACCGTCCATATCACCGCCCCAAATGGCGCTGAGTTCACGGTAGGCGGTGATTGACTTGACGTCCATCTGATCCGAGGCCCAGTCAACAGTGGCAGACACGCCCCAGGCATCAAGGTTATTAATATTATCCCCGGCCCCCGGTGAATAAAAGGGGTCTTCGGGAATATCCAGTATATAGGGTTCCCATAGGCCCGTAATCCCCCCGACCGCATTATACAGGCCCATCAGTCCCGCATTGGGTTCAAAAGCAAGAAAGCTTGTGGGCAAATGGCCCTGCCGCTGCCGCGTAACATCCGCCGCCAGCAAAATATTCATGGTATCCGAAGCTTTCCAGTCCACCTGAACCCGGGCGGCGGCCACATTCTCATCCCCGGTCTCAGACCCATCGGATTCAACACCGTAACCATCACGGTTCTTTGATGATACCGCCACATTGGCGGCCAGTTTATCCTCAACAATTGAAATATCCATATTGCCGCGAGCATCTATTCTGTTCCATTTGCCGATGGTCACTTCTGCCCGTCCACCAAATTCACCGGTTGGTTTACTGGATGTTATGCTCACAGCCCCGCCAATGGTATTCTTGCCAAAAAGCGTGCCCTGGGGGCCACGAAGAATTTCAATACGTTCAATATCCAGTAAATCCATGACCCCTCCCATGGTTCTGGCAAAATAAACCCCATCCACATAGGTTCCCACCCCGGGATCGGTTGTGACCAGAAAGTCGGTCTGACCAATACCGCGAATGGTGATCTGGGAATTGAACCCGCCGCCATTGATCTGCCCTGAGGAAAAATCAAGATTGGGGACATAGCGGCCCATTTCCTGCAGATTAAAGATGCTGCGATCATTGAGCATGGATTTGTTAAACGCAGACACCGCGATGGGAACTTCCTGAAGATTTTCAGTCCTTTTCCGCGCGGTGGTCACGATTTCCTCAATACCGAACTTGGTATCGTCATTGCCCTCGGGGACGGCACCATAAGCCAATGTTGACCCCATGGTTGCCCCGATTATACAGGTGAATATTTTAACCGTTTTATTCATGTCGAGTCTCCTACCCTCTATATCCTTGATGAAACATTGTTATGTACGGAATTATATTTTTTCCGGTTTCATTAAATATCTTAGCAAGAAGGAGGGAACACTCTACTATCGCAAACGATAGGTAAGGAAATAATCAGTATAGATCGCCAATCAGCCCCTTTGAAATGGCTTTGGCCACCGTCTGGACACGGTTGACCGTACTTAGCTTGCGGGAAGCATTGGAAAGGTGGAAGCGCACCGTAATTTCTGCAAGCCCCAGAATATCCGCCGTTTCCTGCGACGTCTTCCCCTTGGCGGCCCAAGTGAGACATTCCAGTTCCCGTCCGGTGAGCCGGTCTTCATTCTTTGACCCAAGATGTGTTTTCAGCAGCGATGTGACATGGTCATGGAAATGATRCGCCAGAAGCATGGCCGCATCCCGGCTAGCCGGCGCAATACGTCTGAATTCATCCACCGGGGCATCCGATACCATACCCACAAGGGCAATACCGTCATGGGGCAGATGGATCGGCACGGCGATCCCGTGAGGCGTCCTCATACGGATCAGCATATTGCGAAATTCCGAAACAAAACCAGATTTCCCCCATTTGAGCATCCCCGACCGCGGTTGATAAAGGCAGCTCCAGATAATCGGCATGCTGGTTTCCATACAGGCCTGGAAAATCGGATCACAACGATAAAAATGCCGAGTTTTATAGAGATGGTTCAGGCTGACACTTTTCGGCGAAATCTGCATCACTCTGGGCAGTTTGATGGAGCCGTCATTCAGCTTTGGCCGCGGCGCATAAAGATAAGTCGCCGAACTGAACCCCATTTCCATCACAGCCCCCCTCAAAAGATCAAGAGCGTCATCAATGCTTGTCGTCCCCTCGATTTCTTTGCTGAACTGGTTTACCCGATCCATATTATACACTTTCCTGCGGCTCTACAGACAGATGTATAGCATAATATCCGGTTTTCTCTAAATTTTGATTTTCTCTAAATTTTTCGGGCCAGCGTCTCAGCCAGCCCTCAATGGGCATCTCAACTATTAGAGCGTTCTGCGCTTAGATACGGCCATTTGACCGGGATTATTTTGCGTCATGGCAAGGTGGGTTTAGCAATGCGATGCGGCGCATCGGATAAGAAAACCAGCGTGGCCATGGCGTAAAAGAACCCGGCCTCTGGTGGGCCAAAATAAACCATCAGCGTCGTTGCGTTGCTTGACAGATGACCCACATCTTCCGGCGCAACGCGCCTGGCGGATGGTTTATTTTGACTCCATCAAATTGGCCGTATCTAAGCGCAGAGCGCTCTAGTCCGGCAGAGTCTGCCCCAAAACTCTTATGATATTTTCGCCCATAATCTTCCGTATATCGGATTCAGAGAAGCCCTCTTTTAGCAGCTCCTGCGTAATTAAAGCCATGCCGCCGCTGTCAAATGGGGTTTGAATGGCGCCGTCAAAATCTGATCCAAGGGCCACGTGATCCATGCCGACGAGGTCAGTGACATATTTAATGGCCCGGACAATGGCCGCAGCGCTGGTTTCGCAGACGGCGGTTTTCCAAAAGCCAATACCAACCACACCGCCGGATTTTGCGATGCCTTTGATATGATCATCGCTTAAATTGCGTTGATTATCGCATGTGCCGCGCACCCCGGTGTGTGAAGAGACAATTGGCGTGCTGGCAAAACCCAGAATATCATCAATCATGGCGGGCGAGGCATGGGCAATATCAATCAACATGCCGCGTTCCTGCATCTCCTTAAAAACCGCACGCCCAAAGTCTGTCAGGCCGCCAAGGGAGACCCCATGCGCAGAACCGCCCAGTTCCGTATCAAAAAAATGGGTGGCGGCCATCATGCGAAATCCCGCATCATACATGACTTTCACATTGGCAATATCACCTTCCAATATCTGCGCTCCCTCTATCCCCAAGAAACCTGCGGAGACTTTCTTACCGGTTTTTCGCCTGTTAAGAAAATCAGCAAGATCGTCCTTGCTTTTGATAATGACAAATTGATCTTCGGCTTTCCCGGCAAAGTCATGAAGTTTTTCAGCTTGAAATAACGCGCGTTCTTTTAAACTGAACAGACTTTTAAAGGGCCAATGCTGGGCAAAGGCAAGCAGGGTTATTTGATCGGTATCTGCGGTATTCTTATGAATATTCAGGCCTTTTGGCACTTTGCTGACGATGGTAAAGGCCTGAAGGGAAAGATTGCCTTTTTGCATCCGGGGCAAATCTACCAGACCATAATCATGTTCTTTTAAAAAGTCCCGGTTCCATAATAGAAAGTCGGCATGCAGGTCTGCAACAATCAGACTATCATGAAGCTTTTTTGCCGCCTCAGTCACGCTATAAGGGGGGTGATTTGTGGCGCCATTCATTTTGGCATCCATATGGGCGGCATATTTGGGCAGAATCAGGTAATAAGTAACCAGAAATAGAATGATTAATATTGAAAAAAATATTCCAAGTCTTTTCGCCCACAGGTTCTTTGTCAATTTTCTTTCCTTTTATTAAACGTCACTCACCATTTGTGGGAAATTCTACCAGATATAGAGGAAAGAATTTCTCAGGACCCGATGCCTGCCATCTCGCTGATATCCCCGTTGACTGACTTGTTCTATAATAGATGGGCATATATCCCTTTGCGCCGCAGCGAACATGTGTTCTTGCCCACTGGGGAGCCCATGCTGTGAAAGATGCATCGGTTATTTTTGTTCCATCGACCCAGGTCAGGGATTTAGAACRGCAGGCGTACTTCAGGCCGATCCAGATATTTCCCCCTCTGAAATTTTGGGTAATAAACTGGTGTGTTGCAAGATCCTTAACAACGGCCAGACGGCCGTTCGTATTCTTGTAAGAGCGGTTTTGAGCAGCATTGGAGGCAATTTGCCAATTTTGTTTTTCAGAGCGTGGCAGACGTAATAATTCAAAATAACTTTTTGATGCGGGATTATAATAAGGGCCTGCAGAAACAGTGCCATCATGGCTTGGCGTTTTACGGCCAACTTCTGCATGAGATGACACAACGGGCATCATCATGGACAAAATGATGAGAAATATATTGCTGCAAAGTGCTTTTTTCATAAATGTCATTATTATTCCTTGTTATTTTTTCCTTAAAACAGGGCTGGATATATTCTTTTAATACCATTTTTTATAATTGTTTTATAGGGCAAAATTCGGGCAATTCATTGTTCAAGCAAATGCATTGTCTGATCAATATAGTCATAAGCCCATTCTGGTTCTTGCAATGTCCAGAAAACAGGGTCATTCACAGAAACCGCCATCACATCAATATTATTTTCTTTCCATAAATTAATAATTTTTTGAGACCCTGAGGAAAAACCTGCAGGGTTGCTTAGGGATATTTCGACCCATTTTACGGACATATCGTGAGGCAATTTTATTTGGTCAAGGGATAGTTTGGTAAAACTATAGGCGAGTTTTGGTGATAAGTCATAGCCGGCTATTTCAAGGTATTGACCAGATTCTAGCTTGGCCCATAAATCTTTGATGGTGAGATATGAATCCTCAGACTTTCCCGTCATTCCCGCCGCTAATTTTATGCGTAAATATTGGTTGATGAATTTTTTGCCGTTGCCAATGGGCGACCATAATATCATTTGATCCGTCAGGCCCGGATTTTGTTGAACAAGGTCGGTGGCGATGAGTGCGCCGCTTCTCATCGCCCATATGATGGGGGGCTTTTTTGATGTCTCATTTAACCATTTAATGGCGGCAAGAATATCTTGCTGCCAAATGTCGATGGTGGCCTCTCCAAAAGTCCCTTCGCTATCTCCTGTGCCAAACAGATCAAGAATAAGTACGCCGTATCCTGCCTTGACAAAGCCTTGCGCTTGCCGGTTTATCATATGGCGGGATCTGTTTAATTCTTCCGCAAAGGGCGGAATGAAAAGAATGTTTCTTTTAAAATTCAGCTTATCATCCGGCGCATGATACAGGGCAAAAATATTGCCGGATTTGCTTTKTATGTAAAAGGGATTTAAGATTTTTCTGCCCCATATTTACGGYTCATTCAGCAAGCTTTTCTTCTACAAAGTCACACAGACTTCCAAAAGTTTCAAATGTTTCGGCGCTAATGTCATCATCATCAACAAAAATGTCGAAATGCTYTTCAAGTGCCGTGATCAGCATGGCAACCGCCATGGAATCCAGTTCCGGAATATTGCCCAGTAAAGGAGTTTCCTTTTGAAGTTCGTTGGCCCTGTCACCAATCTGTAACGTATCTCTTAATATGTTTTTAACGTCATTAATCGTTGTCATAAAAGTCGCCTTAGTTTGTCTTTTATATTTATCAAAGCCTATTTCTATACATCAAGAAAACAGTTAATGAAAGTACGAATAATGTGGATTACGTAAATCATTATATAGTAATGCTCTCGTCATTTTTGTGAAAGCGAAATGTTGGCCGAGAGTTTTTAAAAAAAGAAATATATAACAATGGTCTCGTATTTGAGAGGCTTATTTGCATTGGTCCAATATTAATGAATATTGCTTTTGCAATTAATTTGGYTCCCATACGGATATGGGCATGTAGTGAAGTGTGGTTGAAGGCTGATATTCTGCTTAGCGAACTGCTATACCCCATATCATTCATAATAACTGTGCTTGCGCCCCACAAGTTTGAGAAGGCGCGTGTCATGCGGTATTCTGGTTCTATATGAACGCCAAAGTCCCAGCAGGCATCTAATGGCGGAATGAAGTCGGCCCGAATCTCATCTTCATGATAAACATCGGTTGTAAACCACAATAATGCGGTAAGTGTCTCTTCTTTAAATGCCCCGATGCAGATGGCATTCTGTTCAAATCGGTAATCACATACAGCAGGCGGCAGTATTTCGAGTAGCTTTGGATCGTTAGCTTGTATTCTTTTTACGACGTAATTTTTTGATAAACGAAGTTTTTTATCGGGCAGGGACAATGGCTGAGAAAGAAAACAATAGGGATATACCGATCCGATTTTTATTTTTCTGAGTATAATATCGGCTAAATAGTAAATCGTCCCGGAGAAGCCAATTTGAGCATATGAAATTTTAAACCAGTTCAGCATTCTGTTCCTTAAAAGCTTTAGACTATAGGCGTCAATCAAGATAAGCTTATGAAAGATAAATATTGATAAAAAGATAAATTCCGTACATTTTTTCTATGGCTTGGATTTATACGTTAAAATTTTATATTTTTAGCAATCTTTTCTTCTCTCCCTGTATTATTAACTATAATTTGTGTCGTTCGTAAAATATTTTTCTTATAATATCTATCATTCATATTTTTATAACTTTTGTACAATATCTTGTTGAAAAATCCGATAATAAAAAAGAATTAACGACTTATGGCAATTAATCTTTCAGAATTTATTCTACGGCAGGCAGGGCAGTCTTCAGAGAAAATCGCCGTGATTTTCAAAAAGGAAGACATGACTTATGGCGCGCTCGGCGCTGATGTGATGGCCTTTGGGCAGGGGTTAATTGCCTGCGGGATGCGTAAAAATGACCGCGTGGCGAGTTATTTGCCAAAACAGTTTGAAACAGTGACGGCCATCTTTGGCCCAGCTTATGCCGGCGGGGTGTTTGTACCGGTAAATCCGGGGCTGAAAGCCCGTCAGCTGGCCTATATTCTGAAAGACTGCAACGTCAGGTTTCTGGTGACCAGCCCCGATAGATTTCTGGCCCTGAAGGATGAGCTAAAAAACTGCCCTGATCTGGAGCTGATTATCCTGACCGGAAAGATGCCTGACAATGATCAGGAGATGGTTCAAGGGCTTATCAGTTATGATGATTTTCTGGCGCAGGGGCGGGGCTGTGACAAGCCTGTTCATAATGTGATCGATGCGGATATGGCGGCTATTCTTTATACCTCGGGCAGTACGGGAATGCCCAAGGGGGTTATCCTTTCCCACCGTAATATGATTGCGGGGGCAGATAGTGTTGCCAGCTATCTGRRAAATAYGTCTGARGATAAGATTTTAAGTGTYTTGCCGTTAAGTTTTGATGCGGGACTTAGCCAATTGACCACGGCCTTTTCCGTTGGGGCCTGTATTGTGCTGATGGATTTCCTTATGCCCCGTGATGTGATCCGGCAGGCCGTGAAGCATAAAATCACCGGTATTACCTGTGTGCCGCCCCTGTGGGTTCAATTGGTCGATCTGGATTGGCCGGAAGAAGCGGTGAATTCCCTGCGCTATATTGCGACGACCGGCGGACGGATGCCGGTTCCGGTCACCCGGAAATTCCGCAAGATATTGCCGGAAAGTGATATATACCTGATGTATGGCCTGACGGAAGCCTTCCGTTCAACCTATCTGCCGCCGTCCGAAGTGGACAGAATTCCAAGCTCTATGGGCAAAGCCATTCCCAATGCAGAAATTCTTGTAGTGAGAGAGGATGGTACAACCTGCGATGTGGGTGAGGAGGGGGRACTTGTTCATCGGGGCGCCTTGGTCGGTTTGGGCTATTGGAATGATGCTGCCCGCACCAATGAACGCTACAAACCCGCGCCGGGTCAAGTGGCTGGTCTGCCAAACCCGGAAATTGCCGTATGGTCTGGGGATTGGGTTAAAAAAGATGCCGATGGCTATCTATATTTTGTGGGCCGGCGCGATGAGATGATAAAAACATCAGGTTTTCGCACCAGCCCGACCGAATTGGAAGAAATTATTTATGCCAGTGGTCTGGTTGATGAAATCGCCGCCATCGGGATTGAGCATGATCAATTGGGGCAGGCGATCTGGATTGTGGCTTCTGTTAAAGGTGAGGGAAGTCTGGATATTGAGGGCATTATGGCTTATTGCCGTGCAGAAATGCCGTCCTATATGGTGCCGCACAGGGTGATAGAATGGAAACAACTGCCCAAGAATGCCAATGGCAAGGTTGATCGTAAAACCATAACAGCAGAATTAAAAAAAGCAGAAGAGGCATGACGAAAAAAATGGAAAAGAAAAAACCTGAACATGCGCCCATCATTGGTTTCCCGCCATATGAAGGCGAATTGACCATTGGCGGAATAAAGATCAGCCAGTTGGCGGAGCGGGTGGGCTCAACGCCTTTCTATGCTTATGACAGGGAATTGATCACGGCCCGCATTAAGGAAATGCGTAAATATTTGCCGCAAAGCCTTAAAATACATTATGCCATGAAGGCAAACCCGATGCCCGCCGTGGTTCAGCATTTGAGCCGGATTGTGGATGGTCTGGATCTGGCCTCCACAGGGGAAATGGCGATCGCACTGGATACCGGAATGGATCCCGCGCTGATAAGTTTTGCCGGGCCGGGAAAAACGGAGCAGGAATTGTCTCAAGCCATTGCGGCGGGCGTTGTTATCAATATGGAATCCGCAGCTGAGATGGAAAATATTGCCCGCATAGCGCAGCAGCAAGGCCGTAAGGCAAAGGTCGCCATTCGGGTCAATCCTGATTTTGAATTAAAATCATCCGGCATGAAAATGGGCGGCGGCCCACAGCAATTTGGTGTCGATGCGGAACAGGTGCCGGATATGCTTAAGCGTCTGGCGCAGCTTGGCCTGGAATTTATCGGCTTTCATATTTTTAGCGGATCACAAAATCTTAAAGAAGAAAGCCTGCTCGAGGCGCAGGAAAAAACGCTTGCCCTTGCGGTATCCCTGTCTCGGCACGCCCCGAACGCCCCGAAAAAAGTCAATATCGGCGGCGGTTACGGCATTCCGTATTTTCCCGGGGATAAAGCGCTCAGTCTGAAAAACCTCGGCGATGGTTTATCTGTTCTGCTGCAAAAGTTTCATGAAACGCTGCCTGATACGGAAGTTGTCATTGAGCTTGGCCGGTTCATGGTGGGCGAAGCGGGCATATATGTGACCAAGATCATTGATAAAAAAATCTCGCGCGGGGAAGTATATTTAATCACTGACGGCGGTATGCATCATCATTTGGCCGCATCAGGAAATTTTGGCCAGTTAATTCGAAAAAATTACCCTGTCGCCATTGGAAATAAATTGGGTGGATCGGCAAAGGAACAGGTCAATATTGTCGGTTGTTTATGCACGCCGCTCGACCGCTTGGGCGACAAAATGACATTGCCTGTGGCAGAGGTCGGTGATTATGTGGTGTTGTTTCAATCAGGGGCTTATGGCCTGTCGGCCAGTCCAACGGCGTTTCTGGGACATCCGGCACCAAAAGAAGTGCTGGTATAAAAATTAGAGGGAAGTATCTATGACCGGGATTAGTGGTTGGGTCGGGGCGTTAGGCGATATGCACGCGCCGGATGATGTGATAACAAATATGGCAAACCGCCTGTCACGGGGGGTGCATGACCGCCATTTACTGAAAAACTTAAAAAAAGCCGCAGATCCCGTGGGAGGGATATCGCTGGTTTCGCGCTATGACTTTAATGATGCGGTGGAACATGAAGGTTATTATTCGGCCATATGCGGTAAAATTATCTGGCAAAATTCTGACCTGAAATCACTCGCACAGGCGCGCGGGGATGGGCGGGCCCTTATTGAAGGTTACAAACGCTATAAAACCGGCGTCTTAAAGATGATGCAGGGGGCATGGTCCATAGCCCTGACGTCACCAAAGCGGAAAATGGCCCTTGTTGCGGTGGATCGTATGGGGGTTAGCCCCATGTGTTTTGGCTTAGGTAAAAACAATGAATTTGTTTTTTCTTCCGTGACCGATGGTATGCGGGCATTCCCAAATTTTGAAGCAACGATAAGTCCTCAGAATATTTATAACTATCTTTATTTTTTTGTTGTTCCTGCGCCAACGAGTATTTTTGATGAAATTTCTAAATTAGAAGCCGCGCAATATGCCCTGTATGAGAAGGATAATCTCTCCACAGGCTATTATTGGGAAATGCCCTATACGACAGAGAAAAAAGGGGATTTAGAAGACTGGGCAGAACGATTAAGAGCTCAGTTGGATCAGGCGATGATTACAACAATGGAAGGTGGAAATTCCAGCACCACAGGTTCCTTTCTAAGCGGCGGCCTTGACAGCAGTACGGTTTCAGGCCTGATGATGAAACATAATGGCGGGGGCAAAACTTTTACCATTGGTTTTGATGACCCCAAATATGATGAAAGCGATTTTGCCCGAATTGCGGCCAATCATTTTGGGACTGACCATAATGAATATTTTGTTGTACCGGAAGATGTGACTGAAGTTCAGGAAAAAATCGCTGAAATATATGATGAACCCTACGGCAATACCTCTGCTGTGCCAGCTTATTATTGTGCGAAAATGGCCAAAGAACATGGCGTGGACCTCCTTCTGGCAGGGGACGGCGGGGATGAATTATTCGCGGGAAATGAACGGTATATTTCCATGCAATCCATAGAAAAATATGGCCTTATTCCAAATTCTTTACGTAAAGGGCTGCTGGWGCCAATATTATCGCTTCCCGGCGTGGGGCGCCTGCCAATATTGTCAAAAGCAAGAAATCTCTCGAAACGTCATGCTATTCCCATGCCGGACCGTTTATATTCATATGGTTTTTTCTATGGCCGCGCGCCGGAAGATATTTTCACATCGCAGGCCGCCGGGGAAATTAACGCGGATATGCCCCTTGATATAATGGGCAAAAAATATGACCAYTATGAGGACAGCCAAATGGTTCAGCGCATGATGCATCTGGATTTGCAGATAACCTTGGCAGACAATGATTTGCGAAAAGTTAACCGCATGTGTGACCTTGCCGGCGTAGAAGTCAGATACCCTTTTTTAGAGTCTGAACTTGTTGATTTTGCCGCGTCTGTTCCGACGGACATTCTCTCGCAAGGCGGGGAATTAAGATATTTCTTTAAACATGCGCTTAAGGACTTTTTACCGCCAGAAGTGATTACGAAAGAAAAACACGGGTTCGGACTGCCTTTTATGTCCTGGATACATCAGGACAAGAAAATATATGAGCAAATAACAGATAATCTATCTGATTTTCGCAAGCGCGGATATTTGAATGACAGTTTCATTGATGAAATCATCATGGGCTGTGGGCAATCAGAAGAGACAGGGGCCGGAGGATTTGGCTGGGATGTTGCTATGCTTGAAATTTGGCTTAAGAAGCACCTATAGTATCTTATCATATGTATAATGGTTGAAAAAAATCATAAATATGGTGGAAAGCTAATATGTTCTATAGATAATTGTAATATTGCACTATTTTGAGTAGAATGCGGGTAATGAGGGTATATAGACGTTGCAGATTAGGATGAAAAACTGCATTAATGCACGTTAAAAGGATAAAATCTGATTTATTTGCAATAATTTAACTAATTCAGATTAYGTAAGTAGGAGTAAAGGCCAAAAACTTGAATAGTAGCCAAAAACTTGAATAGTAGATTGGCATGAAGCAGATTAATGAAATATTGGAAGGGAAATAAACGGTGATTAAAAATTTTTTCAAACTTGAGATTTTTTCTCAAGCTATAAAAGGCGGCTTTGTTCTGTTCGCGGCATTGGTGTTGGCAAGTTGCACATCGAATCTTAACAGCTTGCCGTCAGCGCAATTTGTTCCGGCAGAAGAAGGCCCGGGACCACAATATGTTGTCGGCCCTTTAGATGGCTTGCAGATATTTGTCTGGAGAAATCCGGAATTAACAACATCGGTTACCGTTCGGCCGGATNRTCGTTTTTCGGTGCCTTTGATTGATGATATGACGGCAACAGGCAGAACGCCAACCCAGTTGGCCCGTGATATTGAGWAGAAGCTTTCTGAATATATACAAAGCCCAATCGTAACGGTAATTGTGTCCGGCTTTCAAGGGCCATTTGCCCAACAGGTCAGGGTAGTTGGTTCTGCGACATCTCCTCAGGCCATTCCGTATCGCGCTAATATGACCCTTCTGGATGTTATGATCACTGTGGGCGGGGTTACAGAATTTGCCGCCGGAAATCGTGCAACATTGGCCCGGGTAGAGGGCGGTACTCAACGAGAATATGGCTTGCGTATTGACGACCTGATCCGGGATGGTGATGTGGGCGCAAACGTAAAGATTAACCCTGGTGATGTGATTATCATTCCAGAAAGTTTCTTTTAATTTAAGGGTCGTTATGACTAAACGGCACTTGGCCGTTTAGTCGCCCTTGGATCTTTTTTCGGCAAGAAATCTTTGCTGATAAGAATAGTATTATTATTAGGATAGTTTRAWTATGAACGAGRTRTATCAACAGCTTATCTCGATATTATATGGYGTCTSGAGACGGCGGATTATCGCGATCTCCATAGCATGGGTAATATGTGTTGTGGGCTGGGTCTTTGTTGCTCAAATCCCAAATAAATATGAGTCATCTGCCCGTATTCACGTTGATGCCGAGACTTTTCTGAAGCCACTTCTTGGACGTATGGCGGTACAGAATAATATCTATAATCAAGTTTCCATGATGCGCCAGACTTTGATCAGTCGGCCAAATATTGAAAAAGTCATAAGAATGACTGATCAAGATCTTCTTATTAATGGAGAAGAGGAAATGGACGCAAAGATCGCTGAGATAATGGATAATATTCAAATTTTCATCATCGCGGCCAATTTATTCACCATTACCTATGTTCATGAAAGTCCGGTTATTGCCAAATCGGTGGTGGATTCATTTTTAAATATTTTTATGGAAGAAAATCTGGGGCAAAACAGGAAGGATCTTACTTCTGCTGTGAGGTTCATTGAGGATCAAATACGAGAGTATGAAGAGCAGCTTGAACTTTCCGAGCAGAGGTCTATGGAATTTCGTCAACGAAATATGGCAATTTTATCCGACAAAACATATTATGAGAAACTTCAGTCGAGTGTTCAAGAAGTCAATGCGGTTAAACAGACTTTAGTGGAATATAATAACCGCAAACAGCAGCTTATAGAAAGTATGAAGAATACGCCATCCTTTGTTCCTTCGAGGGGAATGGGCCCATCTTTGCGTGGCGGCGGGGCCGTTTCGGCGACGTCTGCCCTGCAAAACCGGTTAAATACGATGGAAGAACGTCTGGATGAACTTTATGTGCGCGGATATAAAGATCAGCACCCTGACGTGCGTATTGTTCAGAATCAAATTGAAAGCCTAAGTGCAAAGCTTGATCAGGAACGAGGGGATTTCAATGAAGCATTAGAGAATAATGATACGAAGGCATTGCAAGCCAGCGGCGGCGTCATGCCCAATCCGGTATATGATCAATTGAGCATTAAGTTATTTGATTTGAAAGGGGAAATTGCTGGCCTCGAATCACGATTGGCCAACAGGCAAGAGGCGAATAAGCATCTTCAGTCTATGGCACATAGAATTCCAGAGGTAGAAGCAGAGCTTGCACGTCTTAACCGTGATTATGGCGTTCTAAAACGGAATTATACTGAGATGGTCAGCAAACGTGAATCGGCCAAGATTTCTTCTGATTTAGAAACCAATACGGATCGCGTGCGCTTTCGGATCATTGACCCTCCGCAGGAAGCCAGAGAACCTATAAGTCCAAATCGTTTGTTATTGGTTATTGGGGTTTTGGTCGTGGGTTTAGGGGCAGGCGTATTCGTTGCCTTCATACTTAGTCAAATGCATGCGACATATTCGACAGAGCAGAATTTAAGAGATAAATTTCCCTATCCTGTTTTGGGGTCTATTTCCATATTGCGATCGACTGAGGAATTACAATTAAGCAAACGAAAATTAATCATGTTTTCTATTATGATGGCAGGTCTTTTGGCATCCAGTATTAGTGTTTATATGGTCATGTTGTTTATGCATTCCCCTATGATATAAATTTTGGGATATAAATYTYGRSRTWWRWRSTAMKGWWKAWRAMWWKWRTTYSMTTRAAAAAGCCGCAGAAAAACTGAGAAAAAGTGAAAGCTTGGTAGAGCGCGCAGCAGAAAAACTGGAGAAGTCGCGCACTATAAAAAGTGAAGACACTGATTTGGGGCCAGATTTGCGGCCAGATTTGGAGATGGAAAAACTATCGAGCCCGGTTTTGAAAACGCATCAATCAGAACCGCTCAAAAAGACCTCAAAGCATAGCGCGATGGTGGAATTAAACTATGATGTATTGCAGAAGCATAATATACTGATTGACGATCATATCGACAATTCGGTTACGGCTGAAGAATTTCGCATTATTAAGCGGAGTCTGTTGTTAAATGCTTTTTCCAAAGGTGATTCTGCCATTAAGAATGGTAATATACTATTGGTGACCAGCACGCAGCCGGATGAAGGTAAGACTTTTTGTGCCGTAAGCTTAGCCTTGAGCATGGCTGCCGAAAGAGATTTGACGGTACTTCTCGTCGATGCGGATGTGGCCAAGCCGGATGTCATGAATACGCTTGGTGTCAAAGGCAACAAAGGGTTGATAGATGTTATCGAAAATAAAGAGATGGATCTTAGTGAATGTCTGTTGAGAACGAATATTCCTAATTTAACGATTTTACCGGCGGGTAAGAAGCATAAACTTACAACAGAGTTGCTTGCGAGTGAACGAATGGGCGGTATAATTGATGAAATTGCCCGACGATACCATGACCGTATCATTATAATCGACTCTCCACCCGTTTTGGCCAGTAGTGCGGCTTCGGTTTTGGCGTTACATGTTGGACAAATATTATATGTCGTCGAAGCCGAGAGAACGCGGGAAGAAGAGCTGAATGATGCGCTCAAGATGATAGAAAACTGTAAAAATATTAATTTTCTATTGAATAAAACAAGATTTACTGCTGGTAAGAAAAAATTTGGTTCTTATTATGGCTATGGCTATAATTGATATAAAAGCGAGGGCGGGGAAAGATGTATAACAACAAAAAAACAATGTTATTACTGTCAACGGCAGTTTTGTTTGGATTTTCATTAAATGCAGGTGCGGCAAATTGGCGCTTGTCGCCATCTATTACGGTGACGGAGACCTATACGGATAATATTAATCTGGATACAACTTCTCAGGAAAGTGGATTTGTCACTCAAATCGCGCCGCAATTTGTCCTTACGGGCAATGGGGCGCGGTTAAATACATCGATTAATTACACGGCTAATTATTTTTACTACCCGGGCAATAATACGGACGAACATGACTTGCGTCATAATCTTCAAGCAAGCCTATCGAGTGAATTAATCAGTGAAATCTTCTTTATTGATGGCAGTGCAAACATTAATCAGCAATTTCTGGATCGCCGCCGCGCCATATCTACTGAACAAGTGAGCCAGACAGATAATCGGCGAACCGTCCAGACTTATCGAGTTTCTCCCTACCTTGTTCACAGGTTCGGGCCATGGGCGTCGGCGGAATTAAGATATGATTTACGTCATGTTCGGTCTGCTGCGGATGCCGAGCAAACCACGGTGGACACCATCTTTGGAAACTCCCTAAGCCAAATGGGCAGTCTGTCTATTACAAGCGGACGGGAGTTCAGCAAATTAAATTGGACGTTATTGGCGCAATATAGGACAGAGGAAAGAGAAATTGACTCTGAATATACAACCACGACAGCCCGCGCAGATTTTTCTTATCAATTAAGCCGTATGTTTTCTTTGCTGGGTAGCGCAGGTTATCAGGAAAGAGATGCGGTTGGATCTTTTGCTAACTTTAAGGGTCTCATATGGGATGCCGGCTTTCGTTTGGTGCCCGGGCCCAGAACATCCATTTCTTTTAGATATGGCAATCAATATGACGGTAATACATTCTCGTTGGATGCATTGTATAAAATCACGTCAAAGAATACCATATCATTGACCTATACGGATAGAATTCAGACCTTTCAATCATTAGCATTTGATAGAACTGGTGTAGATAATTTGAATTCACCTTTAAATAGTGGCTTTATCAGCGGCGATATTACGCGCAGAAAACAATGGCGGCTATCGATCAATGGAACACGCGGGCGGACAAGCTATTCATCATCGGCATTTTATAGCCAATATCAGTCCGATAATCTGGCATTGGATGAAGAAAGATATGGGGGGTCTGTGTTGATTAGCCGTAATCTGAATAGGCGCCTGAGTATAGATGGTCGGTTTTCCTATAATTTATCGAAATTCCTGTCAGATAATATCAATGATAAATTCTGGTCTGCCGCAACTAATTTAAATTATCAAATCTCAAAATCCTTATTGGGCAGCCTTAGCTACTCCCATTCTAATAGAGATCAAAGTCGCTTTGGGAATTTTAATGGGGGATCAAATTATATTTCCCTGTCGATCAGGGCGGTACTCTAGGTGAATGATGTTTAACGATTTTTATGGGTTTGAGGGAAAACCTTTCCAGCTTACGCCGGATCCCAGTTTTTATTTTGACAGTTCTACCCATCATAAGGCGATGGCGTATCTGACCTATGGGTTAAGTCAGGGTGAGGGATTTATCATTGTAACCGGTGAAATTGGTGCCGGGAAAACCACGCTTGTTGCCCGTCTTTTGGATGAGCTCGATACCAACCAATATGTTGCCGCGAAAATAGTGACGACGCATCTTGATGCGGATGATATTTTACGCATGGTCGCCGCAGGTTTTGGCCTGAATATTATGTCGAAAGACAAGGCAATCCTGCTGAATGAAATAGAGGTTTTCTTACGCAGGAACCACCAAAAAGGCAAACGCGCCCTCTTAATCATTGATGAAGTTCAAAATCTGCCTATTCCCGCATTGGAAGAATTGCGTATGCTCTCCAACTTTCAGGAAGGCGATACGGCTTTACTGCAAAGTTTCCTGATTGGTCAGCCGGAATTCAGGGATAAATGGGCTTTTGCGCCGGAACTTGAACAGTTAAGGCAGCGCGTGATCGCCACGCATCATCTGCAATCTATGACCAATGATGAAACGAAGGAATATATTCAACATAGGTTAAAAATAGTTGGCTGGAAGGGAAAGCCTTTTTTTACGGATGATGCCTTTGAGATAATTTATCAATTCACGAATGGCGTTCCCCGCAAGTTAAATACGCTCTGCTCCCGCATTTTGCTATTTGGTTCAATTGAAGAACTTGATACGATTGATAATGCTGTTGTCTCGAATGTTATTGAAGATATGGAGCGTGATATTGCCTCCTCTGGGCTTTCCGTTAAAAGAAATGGGGGGCAATATAGTGAAAATAATGCCCAAAGCGGGCTGCGGCGCGAAATCATTGATAATCATGTCGACAGCCCGGAAATTGACCGCCTGAAAGAACGTATTTACGTGCTGGAAAAATATGTCAAAATTCATGATGAAACAATCAAAAGTGCATTGGAAATCCTTGCATCTTTGATGGCTCAGAATGAAGATCAGGATATATAATCCAATGACCTCCTTGATTAAAAATGCCATGACCGTTGATGTGGAGGATTATTTTCAGGTGGGGGCCTTTGAGAATGACATAGACCGGAATGATTGGGAAAGTCTGGAATGCCGTGTTGAGCGAAATATGGACGTCATTTTAAAAATGTTTGATGATCATAACGTTAAAGCGACATTCTTTACCCTAGGCTGGATTGCCCAAAGATACCCAGAGGTCATCCGCCTGATCACGGAGAATGGCCATGAATTGGCGAGCCACGGTATGAGCCACAGGCGCGTTTCAGATCAAAACAGGGCCGCGTTTTTGGACGATGCCCTATCATCCAGAAAATTATTGGAAGATATGGGCGGCTGCGCCGTTAAAGGCTACCGTGCGCCAAGTTTTTCAATTGGCGAGGAAAATCTTTGGGCGCTTGATGTGTTGCTTGAGGCCGGTTACCATTATAGTTCAAGCATCTATCCCATCAGCCATGATCATTATGGCATGCCTTCGGCACCGCGCTTTGTTTTTAAGCCAATTAAGGCGCAGAATTTTCTGGAAATGCCGGTCACGACGGTGGAGGTTATGGGGCGTAAGATCCCTTGCGGCGGCGGCGGCTATTTCCGTCTTTTACCTTATTTCATTTCAAAGGCTGCCATGCAGCGGGTGAATGATAAGGATCAGCAGGCCTGTATCTTTTATTTTCATCCTTGGGAGATTGATCCTGGGCAGCCACGTCAGCAGCAGGCAAGCTTGAAATCAAAATTTCGGCACTATACGAACCTTGGTGTTATGGAAAGTAAAATTCGCAAAATTCTGACAGAATTTAACTGGGGCCGAATGGACGATGTTTTTCTTGAGCGATCGGAGATAACCCCATGCAAGTAAAAATGTTAAATATTTTTGAGGATTGCTCGAAATGGGATGACTATGTTTTGAAGCATTCCGCAGCGACTGTCTATCATATGTCGGCATGGGGCAGGGCCGTATCGGCAAGCATGGGCCATGATTGCTATTATATATATATTGAAGACAAAGGGGAAATATGCGGCCTTATTCCTTTGATACATATCAAGAGCCGGCTTTTTGGCAATTCTCTTATTTCTGTGGCCTTTGCCACAAATGGCGGACCAATTTTTGATAATATTTCCGCTTTAAATCTATTGGATGAGGAATGCCGAAGATTATCTTCGGCTTTGAATGTAGATTTCCTTGAGTGCCGTAATATGGCGGCCATTCATGATGACTGGCCAACTAAAAATGAGACCTATTCCACTTTCAGAAAAGACTTATCTCCTGATAATGAAGAAAATATGAAGGCAATTCCCCGAAAACAACGAGCCATGGTGCGCAAGGGCATAAAATTTGGCTTGAAGGCTGTGATTGATCCTCTTCCTGATCGTTTGTTTTCAATGTATTCTGAGAGTGTGCGGAATTTAGGCTCGCCGGTATTCCCCAAAAAACTATTTTACTGCCTTAAACAGGAATTTGGCGATAATTGTGAGATTTTAACCGTTGAAACATCCGAAGGACAGCCGGTATCGAGTGTGATGACATTTTATTTCCGGGATGAAGTCGTGCCCTATTATGGCGGCGGCACAAATGAGGCCCGCGCCTTGGCGGCCAATGATTTTATGTATTGGTCACTCATGGCGCATGCGGTCAGCCATAAAAAATGCCGGATATTTGATTTTGGACGCAGCAAGAATGGCACGGGCGCCTTTAGCTTTAAAAAGAACTGGGGGTTCGAGCCGAGGGCGCTGCATTATGAATTCATCCTGAAAGAGGGGGGAGTGCTGCCCGATATCAACCCCTTGAATCCAAAATATCAGTTGATGATTAAGACATGGAAGAAACTTCCTCTGCCGATTGCCAATATTGTTGGGCCTTTAATATCCAGATCTTTGGGTTAATTTAATTAAATGTAACCAATTTGAAAGTAATATAGCGCATAAGAACGTCTTCTGGGATAATGAACGGCAATAAAAAATGGCAGATATGCAATTACAGGAAATTAAAACACAATGGCGCAATGCATCAATTGCTTTGAGCGCTGTTACTGCTGTTGTCCTTGTTTCTTTTTTCGATACGGTTAAAGGGCTGGTACTGACGTGGTGGGATAAGCCGGAATATAACCATTGCCTGTTAATCCTGCCGATTATTATTTATTTGATATATGAACGGCGTGAAATCTTCCAAAAAATAGCGCCCGAGCCTTCCTGGCTGGGTCTTTTGCCCTTACTTGGCGGCGGCGGGCTATGGTTTCTGGGGGAGCTTGTCGATGCCAATGTGGTTCGTCAATTCGGCCTGATCATCATATTGCAGGGCTGTATATTGACTATTTTGGGAAAAAGAGTCTTTCTAGGCCTGCTTTTCCCGATTTTTTATATGGTATTTTTGGTTCCTTTTGGTGATTTTCTGGTTCCTGCATTGCAGGATTTTACCACTGTATTTGTTATCATGACCCTGAATTTATTTGATATCCCCGTATTTGTAGAAGGTGTGTTTCTTTCAATAGCGGCGGGCGATTTCCATGTGGCGGAAGCCTGTGCTGGCCTAAGGTTCCTGGTGGCGACAGTAGCCCTTGGCACGTTAATGGCGAATGTGGCCTATAAAACATGGGGACGCCAAGTCATTGTCGTAATCCTGTCATTCGTGGTGCCTGTATTGGCCAATGGTCTGCGGGCCAGCGGCATTATTCTGGTCGCCCATTGGTCAGATATGAAGTATGCGACCGGGGTTGATCATCTTGTATATGGCTGGATTTTCTTTGCGGTTGTCTTGCTGATTTTTATCTCTATTGCGATGACATTTACCAATCGGGGACTGAATGATGGCTATACTGACTTTACGAAAAAATACTGGTTGACTAATAAGTCGGTAAGCTTAAAGCAATTTACTTTGCCGCTTATCATAAGCGCATTTTTTGTGGTCAGTGCGCCATTCTATATTTCCATTATTGAGCAGAGATACCAAACTTTTGCGAATAATATTCTTGCGCTTGATGAACAAACATGGGGTGTGGATGTTTCGATGACAGCTCCTTGGAAACCACAATATCTGGGTGCTTCTCAGGTTTTTCATTTGCGTCATGAAGAGCAAGATTCTGACCCAATAGATATCTATGCCGCATATTATAAATATCAAACCCAAGATGCTGAAATGATCCGTTTTGGCAATGGCGTTGCAGAGCAAGATATATGGGCCCGTGTCGACAATAGTAAAGTGACAATCAAACTGGGTGGTTCAAACATATCAGTAAATGAAATTTTATTGCAGTCCGCAGGTCAGAAAAGGCTTGTATGGTATTGGTATTGGGTGGATGGACGTATTACGGCCAGCAACTATAAAGCTAAAATATTGGATGCAAAGGCAAAAATATTGGGGGGACGACTGGATTCGGCGGTCATCGCCTTGTCGGTGCCTTTTGATGATATGGATATTGATCAAAAGCGCGCTCAATTGGCGAAATTTGCTGCAAGTTTGCCGCCTTTGAAAGCTATGGTAACGAGCGYGCCGTAAGATAAGAAGCAATTTAGCTAAGAATACCAGAAACATCAAAAACACCAAAAAATAACAGGCGTTTAGAATGAAGAGAATACAAAAATCTATCATTACCATATGTATTTTTTATATATGTGGAATATTTAACATCCATGCCAATGATGCGGGTTATCAGCGCGGCATGGATTTTCCAGATATGGTTCGCAAGGTCACACCATCGGTTGTCGCCATTGCAACAGATAGCCCGCTGAGAAGCCCGCGTATCGTGATGAGAGGGACAGGCTTTGTTGTTTACGATGGCCTTCATATCATTACGAATGCGCATGTTTTGCCGTCTGGGAATAACCTGGAATATAATGAAAATATAACCATATTGATCGGGCGGKGCAGAAATCCAGACCGGCGGGTAGCCGAAGTCATTCGTGTCGATGCTGAACATGATCTGGCTTTGTTGCGCGTTAAGGGGGATAGAATTCCTAAATTCATATTGGGAACAGGCGCTTTGGCACCTGAAGGAACGGAAATTGCCATAACAGGATTTCCAATAGGTTCCGTATTGGGCCTTTTCCCTGTGACCCATAAAGGCATTATAGCCTCCGTTACGCCAATAGTTATTCCGCAGCCGACGGCGAGATATCTGGATCCTAAAATTATTCAACAAAGGCGGTATGATGTATATCAGCTGGACATAACGGCATTCCCCGGCAACAGCGGAAGCCCTTTGTATAATACYGTTTCGGGTAAGGTTGAGGGGATATTGAATAGTGTTTCGGTGAAGGGCAGTAAGGAAAATGCCCTGACAAGGCCAACCGGAATTTCTTTCGCTATCCCGGTTGTGCACCTTCATAACTTGTTGCGGGATGCAGGGTTAAACTAATCAATTCAATAAAAAAATGATCACGAGATAAAAAAAAAGATTTAGAGGCCTGCCCCTGATTAATTATCTTTTTCTTCCTGTTTGCCTGCTGCGGGCATAATTTGCTCCATTTGCTCTGCAGGGGAAATACTATTATCCGCAATGTTACTGTTTGTGTCATTTAAGGCTGTCCAAACTGAGACAACAGCAACAACCCACCCAAGAACCGCTCCCGCAACCCAAACCATCAATGAGTGGCGCATGGAAAGGCGATCTTCTTTTTTATCTTGTATATTACGCGCTTTGGTAATCATAATAAAACCTAATATTTCAATATGTTAGTTCCAGATATACCAGAATACTATTTTTATAGTTAATAAACTCTAATGATTAGTTAATTTTTAATCAATAATTAAATACTTAAAAATCATTATTTACTAGTATATAGTTATACAAGAACTGTGCCAGTTACGCTTAATGGCTATAAAACACGGGTTTCAGAGAGTTTTGATGAAAAGAAGCTCAAAAAAAGACAAAAAACTGTAAAATATTCTGACAGTTTTATGGCGTATTTTACAGTTTTAATATGCTTTAGATGTTAAAAGGATTTAATTTTTATCCAGAGCGTAGCCCGCAGAGCGAACTGTTCTGATWAYATCCGGGWAATYATTAATATTWARKGCTTTGCGAAGGCGCCGGATATGGACGTCAACGGTTCGTGATTCGACATATATACCGTTGCCCCAAATGCGGTCTAGCAATTGATCACGAGAGAATACCCGGTTCGGGTTTTCGAGGAAATGCCGGAGGATCTTAAATTCGGTTGGGCCAAGATGAATAGGCGTTCCCGCGCGGGTTACTTTATGTGATATTGTGTCCAGAATAATATCATCATAGGAAAGCTGTTCCCCGCTTAAGGCGGGTCTTATGCGCCGCAGGATAGCCTTGATCCGGGCCAAAAGCTCCTTGGGCGAGAATGGTTTGGTGATATAATCATCCGCGCCGGTGTCCAGTCCCCTGATCCGGTCACTTTCATCCGCGCGCGCGGTTAACATAATGATTGGTACATTTTTGGTTACTTTATGGCGGCGTATTCTGCGGCAAATTTCAATGCCGGACAGGTTGGGGAGCATCCAGTCCAGCAAAATTAAATCGGGCATTGTCTCTTCCGAGGCATAAAGCCCTTCTTCGCCATCGCTTTCACAGTGGACAATAAAGCCTTCTTGGGTAAGGTTATAACGAATTAGTTCCGTTAAGCTCTGGTCGTCCTCAATCAATAAGATTTTTGTTTTCATGTTTTGTCACAATATAAATTATGAGTTTTCAGAATTTGGCTCAATGACCGCATAATTGCTGCTGTCGTCTTTTGGTCTTTTCAGGGCAAGTAATTCCCCCTCATTGATATAATAGACAAGTTCGGCAATATTTGTCGCATGGTCTCCGGCGCGTTCAATATTTTTGGCGATGAATAGCAGATGAGTTGCAAGCGTTATATTCTGCGGTTCTTTCATCATATAGGTCAACATTTCCCGAAAAAGACTATTATAGAGACTATCGACTTCCTCGTCCCTTCGCCAGACCTCAATGGCTTTGTCAATGTCCCTTGTAATATAGGCATCAATAACATCAGTGATCATTTCCCTGATTTGTTTGATCATTTGATCAATGAACCGGCTGCTGACAGATATGGTTTTTCCGTGGCTGAGAACTTTGACTCTTTTTGCCAGATTTTTGGCATAATCACCTATTCGCTCAAGTCCGGCGCTGATTTTTATGGTGGATACGATGTCTCTTAAGTCATCAGCAACCGGCGACCGCAAGGCGATCATTTGAATCGCCTGTTTTTCAATTTCCATATCCATCTGGTCAACAAGCCGGTCAGTCTCACGAACTTTATCCGCAAGTTCCTGATCTTTATCTTGCATGGCAATCAGCGCGTTTTTATATTGTTCTTCAACCAGATTGCTCATTTTGACAATCTTGGATCTAAGGCTGTTTAACTCATCATCAAATGAGGATGATATATGATGTGGCGACATGTTTTTTCCTCTAAATAAGGCCTAACCATAACGGCCAGTGATATAATCTTTGGTTTTTTCCACTTTGGGATTTGTAAAAATTTCAGAAGTATCGCCAAATTCAAGAATTTYKCCMAGRTGGAARAAMGCTGTTTTTTGCGAAACGCGCGCGGCCTGCTGCATGGAATGGGTTACAATCACGATGGCAAAGCGATTTCTTAATTCCTCGATTAATTCTTCAATGATTGCCGTTGCTATGGGATCAAGGGCAGAGCAAGGTTCATCCATTAAAATGACTTCGGGATTAACGGCAATGGTTCGGGCGATACATAGCCTTTGTTGCTGGCCGCCCGACAGGGCGGTGCCCGAAGTATCCAGACGATCTTTGACTTCATTCCACAGGCCGGATTTTTGCAGACTGGTGAAGACGATTTCATCCAATTCGGTGCTATTACGTGCAAACCCGTGAATGCGCGGGCCATAAGCCACATTGTCATAAATTGATTTTGGAAAAGGATTGGGTTTTTGAAACACCATGCCAACGCGGGCTCTTAGCTGCACCACGTCAATGGCTTTATCATAGATATCCTGACCATCAAGCGTGATGCTGCCCGTGATGCGGCATGAGGGAATGGAATCATTCATTCTGTTAATGCAGCGCAAAAAAGTTGACTTGCCGCAGCCCGAAGGCCCTATTAATGCGGTTACGGTTCCCGAACTGATGTCCAGGTCCACATTTTTTATGGCATGGTTGTCATCGTAATATACATTGACATTTCGGGCCTCTATCATGGCTTTCGAAGTGTTTTCCACGTGGCCCTCCTTAAAGATATTCACCATATTCATATTTATTTACCAGCGTTTTTCAAATTTATGTCTCATCCATATGGCAAGACCGTTCATCAGGACTAAAAAGAATAGCAGCACAATAATCGCGGCGGAAGTTTTTTCCATGAAGCCGCGCTCGGCACTGTCAGCCCAAAGAAATATCTGAACGGGCAGGGCTGTGGCGGCATCCAGAATTCCTTCTGGTACATCAACAATGAAGGCGACCATGCCAATCATCAGCAAAGGAGCTGTTTCGCCGAGGGCCTGTGCCATACCAATGATCGTGCCGGTTAAAATGCCGGGCATACTGAGCGGTAAAACATGATGCAGCTGGGTTTGTATTTTAGAGGCCCCCATACCAATGGCCGCTTCGCGGATTGAGGGGGGGACCGCCCGAATTGCCGCCCGGGAGGTGATAATGATTGTCGGCAATGTCATCAARGCCAAGGTCAGCCCGCCGACCAGCGGCGCAGAGCGCGGCATGTTAAAAACATTCAGGAAAATGGCCAGCCCCAGCAAACCAAAGATAATCGACGGGACAGCGGCCAGATTATYGATGTTGATTTCGATAATATCTGTCCATTTGTTTCGCGGGGCAAATTCTTCCAGATAAATGGCCGTGGCCACGCCAATGGGAAAAGCGATGACAAGCGTTACCAGCAATGTCAGGAGGGAGCCNATGGCCGCCCCCAAAATTCCGGCCAGTTCCGGCTCACGGGAATCGCCGGATGAGAGAAAAATCCAATTGAACCCTTTGACAATACGTCCCTCAGCACTAAGTTTATCTAACCAGACAAGCTGTTTGTCGGATATTTTACGTGACGATTGCTCGACATCCCGTGATATTTGCCCCTTGATATACATATCAACCGTGCTTGAGGCGCGCAGGTTCATGGGAATAGTTTTGCCAATGATTGCGGGGTCGTCTATTAAAGCCTGACGAACCTCATCGCGCGCACCATTACTGGTCAAACGCTGTAACGTCATGATATCGCGGCGGCCCTTTACGTCCGGGAATGCGAGCCTGAGACTGTTGCGGATAAGGGCGCGGTGGTTCACCTTGGCCATATGCGCGGTCCGGGCATCTTCATCCAGATCAGGTGCCACCTTAATGATTGCCGGATCCATATAAACATCAATCGTAAGTCTGGTTTCCTTAAATCCACTTAGGCCCGTGGTAAAAATACTTATCACGAGTATGGCAAGCGCGCAGAGACCGATCAATAAGCCGCTTAAACCAACGGCTTTGAAGATGGCTTCTTTTCYATAACGCTTTTTAAGGCGTTTTTGCATGGCCTTGGTCGTCCATGGTGATTCTGATGTTGGGTCTTTGTCAGTCATATTGTTCCTGATATTTTCTAACCACTTTGAGCGCAATGAAATTTAAAATTAAGGTTATGATAAAAAGCGCAAGGCCAAGGGCGAAGGCCGATAATGTTTTTGCGCTGTTAAATTCCTGATCGCCAGTCAAAAGCGCGACGATTTGAACCGTGACGGTTGTGACAGCCTCAAGCGGATTTGCCGTTAAATTTGCGGCCATGCCAGCGGCCATGACAACAATCATGGTCTCCCCGATGGCTCTTGAGGCGGCCAAAAGAAAGGCGCTGACAATGCCGGGCAAAGCAGAAGGAATGATCACATTCAATATGGTTTCCGTCTTGGTTGCTCCAAGCCCGTATGAGGCATCGCGCAAGCTTTGCGGGACAGAGGATATGACATCATCCGAAAGCGACGACATAAGCGGAATGATCATAATCCCCATGACCAGCCCGGCGGCCAGAGCGCTTTCAGAAGCAATCTCAAGGCCCAGAAAATCCCCCGAATTGCGAATGAATGGGGCGACGACCAACGCAGCAAAAAAACCATAGACCACGGTCGGTATCCCCGCCAATAGCTCAAGGAGTGGCTTGAAGACGGCACGCGCGCCGCGGCTGGCAAATTCAGTCATGTAAATTGCTGAAAGCAGTCCCACCGGCACGGCAAAAACCAGCGCAATGAAGGTGATTAGCAATGTGCCGGCAAATAAGGGGATGACTCCGAATGCCCCGGAGCTGCCCACCTGATCGGCGCGTAGGGCAGTTTGCGGGCTCCATTTCAGTCCGAGCAGGAAATCCGCCAGAGGGACATGATCAAGGAAGCGTAATGTTTCAAATATAAGGGAAGATACAATGCCCACGGTGGTCAGAACGGCCAATAGAGAGCATAGCGCCAAGCCAGATAAAATAAGGCGTTCCAATATGTTGCGGGACCGCATGCTTGGCGAAATTTTTCTAATGCCCAGGGTGGCCGTAAGGGCAGATATTGCAACGGCAGACAAAGAAAATATCCAGAAGATATCTGCTTTCGCCCGCAGGTAATATTGTGCGGTAAAGGTTAAATTATCGCTTACAGGGCGGGAAATAGCATCGCCGACGGCAAGATTGTGAATGTCATTTAAATAGATTGCGCGATCAAAATCCGATAAAGACTGAATTTTTTCTCCGCCTTCAAGACCGGCAAGGCTAGCAAGGGTCATATTATCGATTATCACAGGGCCGAATATAATCCAGACCACAAGAATGACCAGTCCCGGAAGCAGACTTGTCATTGCCGAAAACCAGCCATAATGGCCGGGCAGGGAATGTAGCTGCCTCACGTCCCCTTGTACGGACTGCAATGCTTTGCGGCGGCCAATAAAATATGCCGCCGACGAAATCAGCATAAGAGCAAAGATTAAAGCAATATTATTCATATATTTTACSMWYWTYRWSAWMWGSSSYSASCSMSMTKRMSGYTKSMWYRGSYKYKATATGTTTATTTGGTCATAGGGACAAGATTTGCGGTATTTTCGCGCATCTTCTTCAGGTCCTCAGGCGGCAAAGGAATGAGGCCTTTTTCAGCCAGATAGCCATAATCCCCCATGGCATTGTCGCTAACAAATTCCTGTAAATATTCTTTGATGCCGGGAACTTTACCAACNTGAGCTTTTTTAACATAAAAATAAAGTGAACGGGATATGGGGTAACTGCCGGACGAAATATTTTCAAAAGTTGGCTCTATGCCGTTCACGAGGCTGCCCTGAATGCGGTCGCTGTTTTGATCAAGGAAGCTATAACCGAAGATACCAAAAGCATTTGGGTTTGCCTCCAATTTACCAACGATCAAATTGTCATTCTCGCCGGCTTCTACATAGGTTCCGTCTTCTCGAACTGTGTGACAGATGGCTTTATAGCGTTTTTTGTTGGTTTTTTTCATAGCCTTGATTTCGGGAAATGTTTTGCAGCCGCCTTCCATGGCGATTTCAACAAAGGCATCCCGCGTTCCGGATGTGGGCGGGGGGCCAAGCACCTCAATCTTAATATGGGGAAGCGCGGGATTCACGTCATGCCAATATTTATTCGGGTTGGGCAGCATTTGTCCATTCACAGGAATTTCTGCCGCCAGTGCCAGCCAGATATCGCGCAAACTCACGTCCATATTTGCGACTTTTTTGGAATGGGCAAAAACAATGCCGTCAAACCCGACTTTGACCTCGACAATCTCGGTCACACCATTCTTGGCACAAAGATCTATTTCAGAGGATTTTATTTTACGGGAAGCATTGGTAATATCGGGTGATTTCACACCTACGCCTTCGCAGAAAAGTTTTAATCCGCCGCCTGAGCCGGTGCTTTCAACAACGGGTGTTTTGAAGTTTGATTGCCGGCCGAATTCTTCTGCTACGGTGGTTGCAAAAGGATAGACGGTGGATGATCCGACGATACGAATTTGATCACGGGCAACGGCGGGCGTTGCAATAGCCATGAACACTGTGGCTGTAGATAACATTATTGTCATTTTTCTGGATAACATGATTTCTCTCCGTTTGTTGTGTAGGGTATTTTCTACAGCTCGGATAATAAAAATTGACAATTATCTATTTGAGGCAGTTTTGTTAAACTTTTATGACAAGGGCCATATTTGGAGGTTAAACATTAAGAATTTTTCTCTGGCAAAGCCAAGGTTACTGTCGTCGTGCCGTTGATTTCCAGCTGAGGAATTATTAGATCGCCCTCTTCGAGGGGGAACAGTGTCACTATGTAGTCGGTCCACGCTTCAACTGCGCCATT
>NVVM01000109.1 GCA_002402225.1 Alphaproteobacteria bacterium | reverse complement strand
ATTTGACATTGTCGCAATTGGCTATATATTTTGACGGGCGTTTAGATGAAGTACTGGACATCTGAATGTTTAACCTGACACAGAATCTTGAACGCCCTCGAATCCAAAAAAATAAATACTACGTTGGATATTTATCAGGTCAATAAATCATTGGGTAATTCATTTATGACTTCATCAAGTTCGTAGAAAGTTGGCTGCAAATGTCCCGGGATACTCTTTCGGCCAATTTCGACGGAAATTTGCGGCGCATTACCATGTAAATGCGAGATGATAATATCCTTTACCACATTAAAAAAGTGGCTCTCTTCATCAATGACCTGCTGCAGCCTGACCGCCCATGGGGCCGCAATTGTATAAGAGATCAAAATACCCAGAAAGGTTCCCACAAGGGCCCCGCCAATCATGGCACCAAGCACTTCAACAGGTTGGTCAATACTGCCCATGGTTTTAATAATTCCCAGAACCGCAGCAACAATACCAAGAGCCGGAAATGCCTCGCCTACATAAGCTAAAGCATGGGCGCCTTCACTTTCTTCGTGATGATGTTTTTCAAGGTCTTTGATCAAGACGTCTTCTACCTGATAAGGATCATCAAAATTCATTGTCGTCATGCGCAAATAATCGCAGATAAAATCCGTCACATGATGATCCGCGCTCACCCGTTCAAAATTATTGAAAATTTTGCTTTCATGAATGTCTTCAATATGGGCTTCCAAAGCAATCACGCCTTTGGTCTTGATGAGCTTTGTCAGTAAAAACATCAAAGACAATAAATCAAGATAGTCTTGCGGTTTCCATTTGGGGCCTTTAATGGCATGACCAAGTCCCTTCATACCTTTTTTAGCAATCCCGCCGCCATTGGCAACCATATATGACCCGGCAGCAGCGCCGCCAATCATCATTGCTTCCAAAGGTAAAGCCTTCAATACAGGTGCCATTTTACCGCCGGCGAGCACAAATCCACCGAAAACCATACCCATGGTAACTAATAAACCAATAATAATAAGCATATTAACAGAAGCCTTTTTAGCCTTATAAATTTCTTTGGGATCAGAAAATCTGTCCCTATTTGAGACAGTTATAAGAAAAGGATATTAAAAAAGTCTTATTTTGGAGAAAGTTTTAATTAAAATATTTTCATGAGGTAACCATATGTGAAGTGCTCTATTAAGCTTTGGTTACATAAAGGTGCCGCTCATTTCGATAACATCTCCGCCAAAGCTGAGTTTATAACGGGCGATATCCGCAGCTTGCGTCGTATTAATCCCGCCAAAATCCAATGTTTCCACACCGGCTTGCTTTAGCTTAAGCATCATGCGCCATAGCAGAAGATTTAGCGCCCGGCATTTACGGCCTTCCTTCCCGTTCCAGCCAATATGGTATGTTGCAGACTTTCCATGACGCAAAACCAGAATCCCCGAGATAGGGGGCATTTTGGTTTCTTTGGGGGGCAAATTCTGCTCTTTTTTAACCGCAAAAGCCGTAAACACCCCCTGCCCCGGAAAATAAAGCTGACCGTAACTTTTGCTTAATTCTGCAGGGAGGCCCTGATATTTTTTTTCTTTTTGCTGACGACGCTCTTTTTTTAATAACCAATCCGCATGAAGGGAATTATGGTCACCAAGGATTACCGCAAAATCACTTTTTTCTGCCTTGCGAATRTCTGTTCGGTTTTTRCCATACAGRTTTTTCCAWAGTTCRTCTTCTGRCAACCTAAGRTCAATMASMACCGTGGAATTTCCGGTTATGATCTCACGAAACCCCATGTCATCATATTTCTCTTCCCCGTTTTTTTCTTCGGGACTAAAAGCAAAGAGATTAAATCTTTTTAGCGGATAACGCGCGCGAATATTTTGCAGAATTTCTTTCTTCTGAACTATGGTAATTTTTTTCAGCCAAATGGGCCCTTTTAGTAAAAAAGAAAATTTTAAAAAACCAAAATAACGCCGTGTGATAACTTGACCAATCGCGATAGCCTCTCCCTTATCACGGGCGACGAACCGGCTGACCTGCCGATTATTTTGTTCAAATATTGCGCCGTAGGCCCAGGCCTGTTGAAAAGCACAGTGATCAGCCCGATTTAACAAAATATCCCATTCTTTCCGGGATATGCCATTCCAGTTGATATTAATTTTTGACATCTTTTCTTTATATTAACCATAAAAGCTATATGAATAGTCACAGGTTACAGATTTTAAAATTAAATTAAACGGTTATTCTATGTTTGGCAGAAAAAAAATWRKRCAAGCTGTTATGGGCTATGAAATTTCASCGCCWAAAMCMACYAAATGGGCCTATTATTATATTCTTAAATATATCGCCCTGCCCATTTGCTTGATTTTAACAGGAATGGACATCATTCTATATTTCTTCTTTAAATATGTCTTTAATAGCTGCTACGGCGTTTTTTGCCTTATTTAATCAGGATGTGATTTGGCGTTAATATCACCATATTGCAAATTATTTTGGACTTTCCCCCTTAAAAACAATATATCATGCAGAAAATGAACCATTTTTACTATTAAGTTCGGACTGATGATGAATAAAACGACGCATTCGGTAGCATTCGAAGATATTCAAAAAGCGGAGAAGGCTTTAAAAGGGGCGATCATAGCAACGCCTTTGAATAAATCTATTACCCTCTCTAAATTGACCGGTGCTGAAATTTATCTGAAATTCGAAAACCTCCAATTTACCGCATCCTTTAAAGAACGCGGCGCGTTGAACAAATTAACCAATCTGACCGATGAACAAAAGCATAATGGGGTCATCGCGGCTTCGGCGGGAAATCATGCGCAAGGGGTGGCTTACCATGGCAGCCGTTTGGAAATTCCAACCACAATTGTTATGCCAATCAACACGCCTTTTGTTAAGGTGCGCCAGACGGAGGAATATGGGGCAAAGGTCATACTTTTTGGCGAGCGTTTCGACGATACTGCCGCGCAGGCTGAAAAAATTGCCCAAGAGCAAAATTTGACATTGGTTCATCCTTTTGATGATCTGGACGTTATTGCCGGACAGGGTACCATTGGGCTTGAATTAATGGCGGCCTGCCCCGACCTTGATATTATTCTGGTTCCCGTGGGCGGGGGCGGCTTGATTTCCGGCGTTGCTCTGGCCGCAAAACATATTAACCCGCAGATAAAAATTATTGGCGTTCAGGCTGAGCGTTTCCCCTCCCTGCACCGCGCCCTTAACAATTATGACTATCAACAGCAAGGCTCCACATTAGCCGAAGGGATTGCGGTTAAAAACATTGGCCGCAAAACTTATCCAATATGTAAAGATTTAATGGATGATATGTTGCTGGTCTCTGAGGATGCCCTTGAAGAAGCCGTGTGTTTGTTGATGACCATTGAAAAAACGGTACCTGAGGGGGCCGGTGCTGCGCCGCTTGCTGCCGTCATCAGCAATCCTGAAATTTTTAAAGATAAAAAAGTTGCCCTGATTATCAGCGGCGGAAATATCGATCCCCGTCTGCTCGCGTCGCTGCTTATGCGCGGCTTGGTTCGGGAAGGCCGAATCACGCGATTACGCATTGTCTTGCTTGATGTTCCGGGGGCTTTGGCTCAGATCACGGAAATCATTGGCGGCCTTGGCGGTAATATCATTGATGTATCCCATCACCGGCTATTCACGGAGCTGMYTGSYRAGKWRRSTKAYKSYRRCGYCWYSTYMGAARMSSSKKWYMKRSASARYYKGYMRRRYWKSSWKMWSRKYYYGSRRWCTGCGGGTTTTACCGTTCATGTAAACCGTTCTTCTGACCTATAGTTACCTTTCTTTTGATTTATAGTTAACGGGCTAACATTATGTTAACCTTAGCGCCGCATTATGCTGTTTAAGAAGACCTTGAAAACAGAGAACCAAGTGGTGGTAAAAAATGGCGGATGATGCTCGCCCAATAATTATTAAGCGTATTAAGAAAGTATCCGGCGGGGCTCACGGCGGGGCATGGAAAGTGGCGTATGCCGATTTTGTGACCGCAATGATGGCCTTCTTTATGCTGTTAYGGTTGCTGAACGCCACGASYAAAGAACAAAAAGAAGGCCTGGCAGAATATTTCACACCAACGACCGCATCAACCAGTTCATCATCAGGTTCTGRCGGTATTCTTGGCGGTGTTTCTCTGAATTCAGATGGGGCGCAAGCCAGCGCTGTAACCGTTTCAATCCCGGCTACAGAAGAAGTTGCGCCGAAAGAATCGGACGAGGAAGATACGGCGTCCGAAGAAGAAAAATTCGCGGCAATGGTGGCTAAAAAAGAACAGGCATATTTTGAGAAAATGTCAGAAGAAATCAAGGTCGCMATTCAGSRAAGYCCWGAAYTATCCMAATTAMRGGATCNNANGCTTCTGNNNGATATAACCGAAGAKGGYMTGCGCATTCAAYTGGTCGATAAAGACAABCGCGCCATGTTTCGATCAGGVTCVGCAGAATTATATAAATATGCCGAAAAGATGATTCAARCCGTTGCGGCTATTGTGGTCAAAATGCCAAACCGTATTTCCATTACCGGCCATACGGACGCCGCACCTTTTACAAGCAGGAAAAATTACAGTAATTGGGAACTTAGTGCGGATAGAGCCAATGCGACACGCCGCGTATTAACTGCGGCAAATGTGTCTGTCAACCGGGTCGCCGAAGTCCTCGGAAAAGCGTCCACGGAACCTTTGCTTCCTGACCGCCCTATGCGCGCAGAGAACAGGCGCATTACCATATTGCTTCTTAGGGAATCACCCTCACTTCCTGCCGACTTTATGTAGAAGTATTCACTTTTAGTTTTTTTTCAGAGACAGCGCAATTCACCCTTGCTATTATGTAGTAAGCATTCAAAATACATTGATAATATGTTATTTTGTTAAAGGGTAATTCTGGGAATATTTTCTATGGAACTGTTGCAATCTTCGGTCCAGATGTGGGCAACATTTGCGGTTATTCTCGGCGCTATTATTTTCTATGCCATGGATCGTTTCGCCATGGAAGTCACCTCACTCGGCACCATATCTATCCTGCTATTGCTGTTTCATTTTATGCCCGTCACAGGTGTGAGCGGGACAAGTTTGCTCGATTTAAAAACCTTATTATCCGGTTTTGCTGACCCAGCCCTGATCACCATACTGGCGCTGCTGGTCATTGGACAGGGCATGGTTCAAACAGGCGCATTAGAAACGCCGGCTCAGCACATAGTCCGGCAGGGCATGCTCTATCCCCGAAGGGTTATTTTAGCTTGTTTCATCGCCGTTATGGTGATTAGTGCCCTCCTGAATAATACGCCGGTTGTGGTGATTTTTATTCCCATCATGATCACTCTGATGGACAAGATGAATAAATCTGCGGGTTTGGTCCTGATGCCGCTGAGTTTTGTGGCAATTTTAGGGGGGATGACCACATTAATCGGCTCGAGCACGAACCTTCTTGTGGCCGGAAGTTATAAAAGTCATACGGGGTTTGATATTGGTTTTTTTGATTTCACAATTCCCGGGCTGTTTCTGGCATCTTTGGGATTATTATATGTGGTTTTCATCGCCCCTCTCATTCTGCCCAAGAAACTCTCCACAACGAATGACAACACTAAATTTATTACCGGCAAGCAATTCATTGTTCAGCTTGACCTGATTGATGGAAATTCCCTGCTTGGAAAAAAATCAATTGCCGGCATGTTTCCCGACTTATCCCGTATGACGGTTCGGCTGGTACAAAGAGGCCTTAAAACTTATTTGCCGCCGTTTGACGATATTACATTTCAAGAAGGCGATTCAATCATTCTTGCGACAACACGGGCCATTTTAAGTGAAAAAATATCCAAGAACCCCTCCTTGCTCAAGGGTATTTTGACACTGCCGG
>NVVM01000108.1 GCA_002402225.1 Alphaproteobacteria bacterium | reverse complement strand
TTTAAGGGCATCATTAAAATTAAATTCTGTTTCGGTCATAATAAGTCATTCCTTTTTTATACAGTTTACTGGAATGACACAGAATTTTGAACACTACCGAACGCGATGGCAGTCCTTCATAGCCTTATGTCTCTTTATCTGCGATCATTGCCGTGAAGGTTGCCTCGGCAACCTGTGTGCCATTCACAATGGCAACGCCGGCGAAACGCCATACCGGGCCACGGTTACGTTCCTTRYTTATATGAAGCTCCAAYCGATCCCCCGGCACAACCGGTTTCCTGAATTTTGCCCCGTCAATGGACATAAAATATGCCAATTTCTCTTGAGCCTGATCCCCCATACTCAACATGACGAGCGTGGCCGCAGCTTGCGCCATAGCCTCTACGATTAACACACCCGGCATGACGGGTTTATCAGGAAAATGCCCTTGGAAAAAAGGCTCATTTATGGTTACGCACTTAATACCAACCGCAGATACGCCGCTATTAATTTCTGTCAACTGATCAATTAAAAGCATAGGGTATCTATGCGGAATCAACTCCATGATCCGCTCGATACCTATGTTTTCCAGTTCTTTATTGCTTTCTTCGGGCATATTTACAAACATTCATTATAACAGGCATATAACAGATTATTCAAATGCTATTGAGCCGGTGCATTCACAGCAGGGAGCTCAACTTTAATATTTGGCAATACCAAATCAAGTGCCTCGATAACTTTTGTTGTAACGTCCAAGCCAGATGTTTTTTCAATAACCAGGCTTACATCCATAATCATGGTTGCTTTATGATCTTTTAAAATTTTCTGCAGAATAGGTTTTAATGCCCGCTGTAATTCATTTTGCGCATTGCCAAGTGCCGTTTCCAGCTGCTTGTTCTTAATCTGAACTTGACGCTGAACGGTAAGAACCTTATTTTGAAAATCATTGACTTTCGCATCATAAGCATCTTTCGGAAGAATTGCCCGCTGTGCTTTAAGGGTCGTCTCTTCTTCTTTTAAAGTTTTTTCCTGCTCCGCGATTTCCGTTTGAAATTTAGTACGGATTGCATCCAACTGGTTCTGGATGTCTTTGCCGGCAGCAGAATTAAACCGCACCATTCGGCTGTCTATAACCGCAATTACAGCAGGCGGAAGAGATTGAGCCGCAGCGACTGTGGCCAAGGGTGAAATGGTTGAAACTGTGGCCGCGATTGCCGCCATTAATGTCATTTTGATTATCTTGTTCATATTAAAATCTTGTTCCGATGTTAAATTGGAAGAATTCCGTTTTGTCAAATGGGTCTGACAAAATAGCTCTGGCAAAATCAACCCTGAACGGACCAAATGGTGACATCCAGGTAAACCCAATTCCTGCCGATACTCTTGGTTTTGGTGTATTGCCCACGATAGTATGTATTAATTGGGTGGCAGGATTAAACAACTCATTGGGTAAGTCAATAGAAAATAGGGCGCCGGCATCAATAAACATACTGGCTTCTATGCCAAGTTCCCTTGCGCCCGACCCAAGCGGGATATATATCTCCAGCGAACCTTTGTAAAAAACATTCCCGCCAAGCGCATCTGTTGTCAGGTTATCCCGAGGTCCAATACCGGCTTGTTCAAAACCACGCATCCGGGGATTACCAAGGAAAAACCTGTCATTAATCCGTATATCCTTGCCAAGCCCGAGTATATGCCCACCTTCTGCTTTCGCCCCAAAAATCCAGCGGCCATGAATGGGAATGAAGTAATTATAGCTGGCCTGAGTTCTGATATATCTCACATTCCCGCCCAATCCTGCGAAATCCTGATTAAGAATTACTCTGTGACCCCGGTTTGGTTTTTGCCTGTTGTCCAGATTATCAAAGGACAGGCCATAGCCAATAGACGAGGTGAGGAAAGTTCCGATATTCGTGGTGGTAAACGGGCTTCTGCTTGACAAAAATGCGGCGGGAATATCAATTTTATCCTGCCGCAGATTATACCGCGAGCTCATCACAACATATTCAGTAACAGGAAAAGCCGTTCTTAAGCCAAAACCTAAAGATATTTGTTCAAAGTTTGCTTCCCGGAAACTATTGTCGCGATAAAATATATCCACCCCGCCTACGACAGGGCGTCCCAAAAGATAAGGCTCGGTAAAACCAATGTCTAATTCCTTGCGCCGGCTGGAAATACGGCTGCCAAAACGCAAGTCTTGCCCGCGCCCGAGAAGATTTCTTTCCCGTATACTAAAATCAAACAGGAAACTTTCCACACTCGAAAAACCCGCACCAACGGAGAGTTCACCAGTCGCCTGCTCCTCGACGGTCACATCAAGAATAGTTTTATCGTTCGCCGTTCCCTCGATTTGTTCTATTTCCACTTCTTTAAAAAAGCCGAGAGACTTGATTCGTATTTCAGAGCGTTTCATCTTTGAGGAATTATAGGAATCGCCCTCGATCAATCTCATTTCGCGGCGGATCACGCGGTCATGGGTGCGAACATTGCCATGAATATCAACCCGCTCGACATAAACGCGCGGGGCTTTATTAACGATATAGGTAATATTAACCGTCTGCTTATCTCTGTCCCGTTTGATACGCGGGCGAACATTCACAAAGGCATAACCCTTTAATCCCGCAATATCCGTCAAATATTCTACCGTTTGATCAATCAATTCAGAATTGTATAAATTTCCTTCTCGCGTGAAAACCAGCAAGCTTAATACCTCAGAAGCCAGGTCAGGAATTTGACTTTCAACTTTAATCTCTCCGAAATGGTAAATGACGCCTTCTTCAACGGTATAGTTGATAAAAAAGTCTTCTTTATTCGGCGCAAGTTCCGTCACAGCAGACGTGATACGAAAGTCGGCATAGCCTTGTGAGCGATAGAAATCCCGCAACAACGACTTGTCATACTCTGTTCTATCAGGATCGTAGGKATCATCCGATGTAAGGAATTTCCACCACCGGCTTTCCCGTGATTTCAAAATAGCCCGAAGGTCATCATTATTATATATGGCATTACCCATGAAATTAATCTTGCCAATACTGCTCTTTGGCCCTTCGGTAATTTCAAAAACCAGRTTAATCCGGTTTTGTTCCAGCTGAATAACTTTGGGTTCTATGCTGGCCGCAAAACGTCCACCCCGGCGATAAATTTCCAGTATCCTCTGCACATCTGCCCGCACCTTTGATCTGGAAAATACGATCCGGGGACGCAAACGAATTTCTTCATACAGTTTATCTGATTTTTTATATTTGTTACCTTCAAATACAATTCGGTTAATAATCGGATTTTCTGAAATTTCAATGACCAGAGTTTTACCAGACCGGCCAATTTTCACATCCGAAAACAACCCTGTATTAAACAAGGATTTCAACGAGCGGTCGATTTCCTTTTCATTATACAGGTCACCTTTTTGTACAAAAATATAAGATTTTACCGTATCCGCCTCGATCCTTTGGTTCCCTTGAACCACAATGCCCGTGATAATATCACGACCATCATTTGTGGATTGCTGGGCATATGCGCCTATGGTGCTTAAGGAAAAAGCACCAAGGGCCGAAACAACCAGAAAAGACAAGACTAAAGTAATTTTACAAATGCGATTTAACAAAGAACAGTATCCTGTTTATTTTTTTATTTTTTATACATAGAAATCGACTATTTACCAGTTAAATTTCAATATGTCATTAAAAGTAGCCAACATCATTAACCCAAGAATGAAAACTAATCCAATACGAAATCCATATTCTTGTGTTCTTTCGCTTAATTTTCTGCCGATCACAGCCTCAATGCCGTAAAATAACAAATGGCCCCCGTCAAGCAACGGGATCGGAAACAAATTAATCAACCCCAGACTGATCGACACCAATGCCATGATCCTGATCCAGAAATCAATGCCCCGTTTTGCAGATTCTCCGGCGATTTTCGCAATACCAATGGGGCCGCTTAATTCCTTTACTGACCGCGTCCCGACAATCATTTGCCGAATGCCGCGCAAAGACTGTACGACAATCACGCGGGTTTCCAATGTCCCCGCCCATAACGCCGAAAGCAGCCCATGCTGGCGTATGACAATTTCTTCAGAGTTCTGCACCCCAATTTGGTACATCTCCAGTTGTTTGCCATCATCACCAAGAACCGGAACCCCGTCCCGCATAATTTTCGTCAATCGCGGCACGAGCACCAGGCTTACAATTTCGCCGCGCCGGAGCACCTCCACATCAATCGCTTCGCCCGCACTATAAAGAACTTCAATCCGCACATCGTTGAAGCGTTTAATGTCACTTCCATCGACAGCAACAATGACATCATCTTTTTGTATGCCGRCTTCTTCTGCGGCGCTGCCCTCAACAACCTGTGATACGATGGCCGGCGTGTCTATTTGCCCATATGTATAAAAAAATGTGGCCATAATAAGGATAGCAAAGATGAAATTGGCGAGAGGCCCGGCAAAAACAATCGCGGCCCTTTGGGATAACCTCTTGTGATGAAAAGATACTTTCCTGTCTTCCTCGGACATATTATCCAGTTCGCCCTCGGGCGTGCTCGCGGCACTGGCGTCCCCGAAAAACTTGACATAACCGCCGAGCGGCACGTAGCTGAATTTCCAGCGGGTGCCTTTCTTGTCCGTCCACCCCCAGATTTCAGGGCCGAATCCGATGGAAAAAACATCCACCCGCACCCCGTTCATTCGCGCAACAATAAAATGTCCCCATTCATGAACAAACACCAAAATGGACAACATGGCCAAAAATGACGTGACATAAATTATAGCATTTATCAGGCTTTCCATCTTAGTCCCTTATCGTTTTTTCATTAATTCTTGCGCAACGGCCCTTGCTTCACCATCTATGACATGAACCATTCCTAGGCAAGTAAGCGCGGTAATATCTAGCTGCTGTAAAGTGTCTTCTACAACATTGGCAATATCCAGAAAGCCAATTTGCCCCTCAAGAAAAGCAAAAACAGCCACCTCATTTGCCGCATTGAGGATTGTAGGGGCAGTTCCGCCCCGACGCAATGCTTCTCTTGTTATGCGAAGAGCGGGAAATCTTTCCAAATCAGGTTCCAGAAAATCCAGCCGTTTTAACGCGGTAAGATTCAATTTTTCTGCCGGCGTATTTATCCTGCTCGGCCAGCCAAGAGTATAGGCAATGGGTATGCGCATATCCGGCGCGCCAAGCTGCGCCAATATCGACCCATCCTTATAGGTCACCATACTGTGAATAACGGATTGGGGGTGAATGATGATATCGATTTGATCTTCGCGCACAGGGAATAAATGATAGGCCTCGATCATTTCGAGGCCTTTATTCATCATTGTCGCCGAATCAACAGAAATTTTTGCCCCCATATCCCAGTTGGGATGGATAATGGCCTGCGCTGCGGTGACGCCTTTCATCTCTGTCATACTGAAATCGAGAAAAGGGCCACCCGATGCGGTCAGCGTGATGCGCTCTACACTATCGGCCTTGTCAAAATCAAACACCTGAAAAATGGCATTATGTTCAGAATCAACCGGCAAAAGTATCGCCTTGCTGTCCTTCACTTCCTGCATCATAAGATCACCGGCACAAACAAGGCATTCCTTATTGGCCAGCGCCACGGTTGCCCCGCGCCTGATCGCTGATAAAGTAGGCTCCAGTCCTGCCGCCCCAACGATAGAGGCCATCACCCATTCAGCAGGCAATTGCGCCGCCTCGCTCAGGGCATCAGGGCCAGCCATAGCGTCAATCTTTGTCCCGCTTAAGGCCTTCTTTAAATCCTCATAACAGGCTTCATCGGCAATCACCGCACATTTCGCCTTGAATTTTATGGCCTGCGCGGCGAGTTTTTCCACATTCCGGTTGGCCGTAAGGGCGATGATATCATAGCCCTCCGGATTGCGGCTCACCAGATCAAGAGTATTGCAGCCCACTGATCCTGTCGATCCCAGAATCGAGACTGTTTTCGGGGCATATAACCTGTCAGAAGATGTCACGCTATGCTCCAGAACTCAAAAAATACAAACTCAGGGCGGCGGCAGGTGCCGCAAAAACCACCCCGTCCA
>NVVM01000107.1 GCA_002402225.1 Alphaproteobacteria bacterium | reverse complement strand
GATTAATTCTTTTGATTGGTCATTTTCACATTGAATAAGACAAGATGCGGCTTTATATAAAGCATCTTAATGATTTGGCATAATGATATGAAGGAGTGTAGCTCAGTTGGTAGAGCACCGGTCTCCAAAACCGGGTGTCGTGAGTTCGAGTCTCTCCACTCCTGCCAAGTTATATGGCCAAATCATTTGGGGAAAAGCTTGATTGATTTGCTTTTTATCGGTATTGGTTTTTTGTAAGCATAGGTGAAGCTGATAAGCATCAGGTTCAAAAAATATAACGGATTGTTAAAATGGCTAAAACGAGCCCAGCAGAATTTGTCCGGCAGATCCGGCAGGAAATATCAAAGGTCGTATGGCCGACACGTAAAGAGACTATGGTAACAACCATTATGGTATTTATCATGGCAACGATTATGGCAATTTTCTTTTTGGGCGTGGATCAAGTTTTGTCTTTCGTCATTAAACTCGTACTAGGATAATTGAATATGGCATCCCGTGCACGCTGGTATATTGTTCAAGCCCATTCCGGTTTTGAAAAAAAGGTTTCTCAAAGCATCAAGGATCAGGCTGTGATTCAAGGCCTTGATAGTTATGTGGAAGAAATTCTTGTGCCGATCGAAGAAATCCTCGAGGTTAAAAAAGGCAAGAAAGTCACGACAGAACGAAAATTCTTTCCGGGCTATGTTTTGGCTAAAATGGTTATGAATGATGTGACCTACCATCTTGTTAAGAACACGCCGAAAGTATCCGGGTTTCTTGGCCAATCCGGCAAGCCGTTCCCCATTAGCCAGAAAGAGGTTGATCGAATTTTGCATCAGGTTCAAGAAGGTGTGGAGCGACCAAAGGCTGCTATTATTTATGAGGTGGGCGAAGAGGTTAAGGTTATCGATGGCCCGTTTGATTCGTTCGTCGGCATAGTAGACGGGGTTGATGAAGAGCGCGAGCGCCTGAAGGTTTCTGTATCTATTTTTGGCCGCGCAACACCGGTCGAACTTGAATATGTGCAGGTTGAAAAGACCTGATAATTTTGGTCAGAATTTTTACCTAAAATTTTAACTGGTAATTCTATTTATGGGCTGTTATAAGCCGCCCTTACGATGGTCAGGTGATTCTTTGTCTTCTGGCGATCTTTTGATATGGGCCTATTGCCCCTGTTGAATGTGTGGAAGGTTAGCCATAACCGCACCACGCCCCTTAAAAGTCGGGAATTGTCCCGCATGTTTGATAGTTAATTAATAAAGGGTCTGTAATGGCGAAGAAAATAAGCGGATATATTAATTTGCATGTGCCTGCGGGTGCTGCGAATCCTTCACCTCCGATTGGTCCAGCCTTGGGCCAGCGCGGCGTGAATATCATGGAATTTTGTAAAGCATTCAATGCAAAAACTCAGGAAATGGAGAAAAATACACCAATTCCGACGAAGATTACGGTTTATGTGGATAAAAGCTTTACATTCATTATTAAAACACCACCAGCCTCTTATCTGTTGATAAAAGCTGCCGGCCTGAAGGGTGGGTCAGCGACCCCCGGGCGCGAGACGGTTGCGACGGTTTCCCTCGCCAAGGTTCAGGAAATAGCCGAGCTTAAGATGGTTSACTTGAATGCGATTGACATGGACGGCGCAATTAAGATCATCAAAGGAACCGCAAGTTCCATGGGTATCGAGGTTGGAGGATAAGATTATGGCACGTGTATCTAAACGTTATAAAGAAGTTCGCGAAGGCCTTGACCAGAATATTGAATATTCTCTGGAAGAGGCGCTTAAACAGGTTAAAGTCCGCGCAAAAGCAAAATTTGATGAAACGGTCGAGGTCACTATGAATCTTGGTGTCGATCCGCGTCATGCGGATCAGATGGTGCGCGGCGTTGTTAGCCTGCCGCACGGTACAGGCAAAACGGTTCGCGTTGCTGTATTCGCGCGCGGCGATAAGGCGGAAGAAGCTAAGAAGGCCGGCGCCGAGCTTGTTGGTGCAGAAGATCTGATGGAAGCGATTATGAAGGGTGAAATGAATTTTGATCGCTGTATTGCGACGCCCGATATGATGGCTGTTGTTGGTCGCCTTGGTAAAATTCTCGGCCCCCGTGGTTTGATGCCAAACCCGAAATTGGGTACGGTAACGCCGAATGTTGTTGCGGCGATTGAGGCCGTAAAGGGCGGTCAAGTGGAATATCGGGTGGAAAAAGCCGGTATTATCCATGCCGGCGTTGGCAAAGTCAGCTTTGATGAGGCAGCTATTTTAGAGAATGCACGCACATTAATCAATGCGGTATTCAAGGCGCGGCCTTCTGCGACCAAAGGGGCTTACGTAAAATCTATTACCGTAAGCTCGACTATGGGGCCGAGCTTACGCATAGCAATTTCTTCTGTGGCTGCCGGATAGGCTGCAGAAATAAAAGAATTCCGTTGGGTTTGCCTGACGGGAACAGGGTTTTTAAAGAAATTTAAAAACCCGCCYGTCCAAAACTATAGGTGWTCAGTGACTTTTCTGGATTTAAGCGATGTAAATCGGCCTGTAATAGATGGGGTTGCAGGCTTTGGATTTCCAACTTTTGGTTTTTCAGGGTTTGTGGTTTCCGGTTTGACCTTAAGTTTGGGTCAGGCGGCAGGCATTCATGGCAGGATCACATGGTGTGGTTATGCTTTACTCAACAGGTGAATATATGATTGTATTTGCCATATAATATCGGAGACGAGAATGGATCGGGTCCAAAAAAAGGAAGCGGTAGCCTTCTTGAAGGATGTTTTTGCAAACGCCAGTTCTGTCGTTGTTGTACGCAACGCTGGATTGGATGTTGGTGAAATGACTTCATTGCGCAATGAAATGCGCGAAGCGGGTGCCAGCCTTAAAGTGGCTAAAAACCGGCTCGCTCGTCTTGCTCTCGAAGGTACTGATATTGAGTTATTAGGCGATTATCTTAAAGGCCCATCGGTTCTCGGTTATTCCGATGACCCTGTTGCGGCCGCAAGGATACTCGTTAAGTTTGCCAAGAAARACGATAAAATCGAAGTTCTTGGTGGTGCTATGGGAACAATTATGCTTGACCTGAGCGGTGTCAGGGCGTTGGCTGCATTGCCATCTCTTGATGAGCTGCGGGGTAAGCTGGTTGGTCTTCTTCAGGCACCTGCGGGCAAGCTTGCAAATATTACGCAAGCGCCTGCCGGACAATTGGCTCGCGTGTTTGGTGCCTACGGATCGCAGGGCGATGCCGCGTAGGTTTCTGGTAAGATATTAATTTTTAGACTTAAGGAAATATGAAAATGGCTGATCTTAATAAGATTGCTGACGAACTATCCAGCTTAACCGTAATGGAAGCCGCTGAGCTTTCTAAAATGCTTGAAGAAAAATGGGGCGTATCTGCTGCGGCTCCTGTTGCTGCTGCCGCCGCTGCTGCGCCTGCAGAAGCAGCTGAAGTAAAGGACGAATTTGATGTTGTGATGACTTCTTTCGGTGAGAAGAAAATTAACGTCATTAAAGAAGTTCGCGCAATTACAGCTCTTGGGCTGAAAGAAGCTAAAGAAATGGTTGAAGCTGTTCCTTCAACAATTAAAGAAGCTGCGTCTAAAGCTGAAGCTGAAGAAGTTAAAGCCAAGCTTGAAGCCGCTGGTGCGACTGTGGAACTTAAATAGTTCTTTTGGTTTGGATGGCGCGCGCTTGATTTTTGGTGCGTGCCATCTTTCCCGTTTTGGGAAAAATAGAATGCTTTTGATAGGTGCAGAGATATAGTGAATACAGTTCGTTACCTAAAATGTGAATTGTTATGAATAGTATGAATGGCCGTTTTCAGGATTTTTTCTGAAGCGGTTTCTGGCGTATTGAGAGCGTGCGTTTTTATAGCGTATAATTAGGGGTTGTTCTGAGATGAAAAATAGAGATATTTCATCAAGAGTAACAGGGTCTGATCAAGGCAAAGTGACGAGGATAAAACATGGCGACTTCCTATTCCAGTCGTAAAAAAGTTCGTAAAAATTTCGGTCGAATCAAAGAAGTGGCWGAAATGCCMAAYCTGATYAAGGTTCAGAGAAGCTCRTAYGACCARTTYYTRCAAACSGAYGTTMYGGYAGMGRATCGTAMRAACGATGGMTTGCAGGGYGTWTTTAAATCTGTWTTCCCAATTTCTGATTTTGCCGGCACGGCATCTCTGGAATTTGTTTCCTATGATTTGGAAGCACCAAAGTATGATACTGAGGAGTGTCAGCAACGGGATATGACATATGCTGCGCCGCTGCGCGTAACATTGCGTCTGATTGTTTTCGATGTTGACGAAGAAACAGAAGCCAGATCGGTGTTGGATATCAAAGAACAAGACGTTTATATGGGGGACTTGCCCCTGATGACCGATCGGGGAACCTTTGTTGTTAATGGAACGGAACGCGTGATCGTTTCTCAAATGCACAGATCGCCAGGCGTATTTTTTGATCATGATAAGGGTAAGACGCATGCGTCTGGTAAATTCCTGTTTGCTGCCCGTATTATTCCGTATCGTGGTTCCTGGCTTGATTTTGAATTTGACGCGAAAGATACTGTTTTTGTGCGTATTGATCGCCGGCGTAAATTGCCGGTCACGACCCTGCTCTATGCCTTGGGTATGAAATCGGAAGAAATACTGGATGTTTTCTACAGCCGGGTGACCTACAAGAAGAAAAAAGGCGGCTGGAGCGTACCATTCGTAAATGAAATATGGCGCGGCGTAAAGCCGACGTACGACCTTGTCAATGCGGCGAATGGTGAAATTGTTGCCGAAATGGGCAAAAAAATAACGCCTCGGATAGCCAATAAGCTCGTTAAAGACGGCCTTAAAAATCTTTTGGTTCCTGATGAGGAATTGTTGACGCGTTTTGCTGCTGTAGATGTGGTGAATGCAAAAACCGGTGAGATTTATATTGAAGCCGGGGAAGAAATTTCAGAAGAGCATCTGGAAAAACTTGAAGTTGCCGGTTACAAATCTATTGAAATTCTCGATATTGACCATATTAAAGTTGGTCCTCATATTCGCAATACCCTGATGGGCGATAAGGTGGAAAATTGGGAAATGGCCATGTCCGAGATCTATCGGGTTATGCGTCCGGGGGAGCCGCCAACGAAGGAAACTGCGGAAGCCCTGTTCGATGGTCTGTTCTTTGATGCGGAACGTTATGATTTGAGCGCGGTAGGCCGGGTTAAAATGAATATGCGCCTTGACCTTGATGCCCCGGATGATTTCAGGATTTTGCGTAAAGAAGATATTCTTGCGGTTCTGAAAAACCTTGTTAACCTGAAGGACGGCAAGGGTGTTGTTGATGATATTGACCATCTTGGCAATCGCCGGGTACGTTCGGTTGGTGAATTGATGGAAAATCAGTATCGTATTGGCTTGCTTCGTATGGAGCGGGCCATACGTGAGCGTATGAGCAGTATTGATATTGATACTGTGATGCCTCATGACCTTGTGAATGCCAAACCGGCTGTTGCGGCCGTTCGCGAATTTTTCGGCTCATCACAGCTTAGCCAATTTATGGATCAGACAAATCCTCTGTCTGAAATTACCCATAAGCGCCGCCTGTCTGCGCTTGGCCCTGGCGGCCTGACGCGGGAACGTGCGGGCTTTGAAGTGCGTGATGTGCATACGACCCATTATGGCCGTATCTGTCCCATTGAAACGCCTGAGGGGCCAAATATTGGTCTGATTAACTCCCTGTCTATTTTTGCCAAGGTGAATAAATATGGTTTCATCGAAGCTCCCTACCGTAAGGTGAACAAGGGTAAGGTATCCGATGAAGTGATTTATCTGTCGGCTATGGAGGAAGAAAAATACACCATTGCTCAGGCAAATACTGAATTGAATGAGGATGGTACCTTCGCTGGCGACCTGATTGACTGCCGCGAGGCGGGAGAGCATCATGTCATCAAGCCTGAAAATATCACCCTGATGGATGTGTCGCCCAAGCAGGTTGTATCCGTTGCGGCGGCGCTAATCCCGTTCCTTGAGAATGATGATGCGAACCGCGCGTTGATGGGATCAAACATGCARCGTCAGGCCGTGCCTCTCTTAAAAGCGGAATCACCGTTTGTCGGGACAGGTATGGAACGGGTTGTG
>NVVM01000010.1 GCA_002402225.1 Alphaproteobacteria bacterium | reverse complement strand
TTGGAAACCATGCCCGCCGTGGGAATTGGCAATTTCCTCGACCATTTCTGCCTGCTCCTTAACGGCATTATCGCTGCCGTGGAACTCCATAAATAACGTCGGCTCCAGCGGATAATCGAAATCGGAAAAACGGTTGATCACATCAATCAGCATCTCATCGATCAATTCTATGCGGGCAATGGGGATGCCCATTTGAATGGTTTCCACCACCGTATTCACCGCGCCTTCAAGGCTGCTGAAGGGGCAAACGGCCGCCGACATGGCCTCTGGCAGGCCATAGAGCCGAACCGTGACTTCGGTGATCACCCCAAGCGTGCCCTCTGATCCCACCAAAAGGCGGGTGAGATCATAGCCCGCCGCCGATTTTCTGGCACGGCTTGAGGTGGTGATGATGGTGCCGTCCGCCATGACGGCTTTCAGGCGGATGACATTTTCGCGCATGGTGCCGTAGCGCACCGCATTGGTGCCGGATGCCCTTGTAGCCGCCATACCACCAAGGGTGGCATTGGCCCCGGGGTCAATGGGGAAAAACAGCCCCGTATGGCGGATTTCATGATTGAGCTGCTCTCGCGTTACGCCGGCCTCAACCGTGCAGTCCATATCGTCATGGCGCAGAGCGATGATGTTATCCATCCGGGAGAAATTCAACGTAAGGCCGCCGCCAACGGCCAGAAAATTCCCCTCCAATGCGGTTCCGGCACCATAAGGAATGACGGGGATTTCATAAGTATGGCACAGCTTGACAATGGCACTGACCTCTTCGGTGCTATGGGGATAAGCTACGGCATCGGGCAGACAAATATCAAAATGGGTGAGGTCTTCGCCGTGATGTTGCCGCACGGCCTCTGCCCGGCTTAACCGGTCGCCCAGAAGGGGGGAAAGCTTGCTTAATAAGAGTTCTAAATTCACATTTTTTGACATGATGAAAATATATCCCAATAAAATTTTCTATGCTAGGCTATAATTTTAATAGAAGGGGATGACATGAGCCATAGAATAATTCAGATACATATCCGGCCCGGGGCGGGGGATCTGGCGAAGAAAGTTAAGCTGATTGATAACATTGTCGATAAATGGCCTGTGGGGCCGGATGGCTTGGGCTATGCTTTGCTGGTGCCTACTCAGGATACCCAGATAGCCACGGACCGATTGCAGGAATTATTCTTAAAAAATCAAATACTTCGCATTGTCATTCAACCCGTTGAGGCCATATTGCCTAAGCCCGTTGAAAAGGTAAAAACAGAAATTCAAAGGTCAGAGGATCAGGCCAATGAGAAAATAAAATCCGCTAAAACAACCCGCGTTTTTTCCGGTATCAGCCGGGATGAGCTTTATGCCGATGTCTCACGGGGGGCGCAGATCAGCACAAGTTTTATATTACTGGTGATTTTCTCAACCATCGTTGCCGGCATTGGTTTGATCGAAAATAACGTGGCGGTGGTCATTGGCGCCATGGTGATTGCGCCCTTGCTCGGGCCTAATCTGGCCTTGGCTCTCTCGACGGCACTTGGTGATTTGACTCTGATGGCGAATGCGGTAAAAACCATGTTGATTGGATTTTTGGTTGCTTTGATGCTCAGTTTTCTTCTGGGGCTGATATGGGGGATATTTTGGCCCGATGAATTAAATAGTCCGGAATTGCTGGCGCGAACAATTGTTGGTTTTGACAGCATTGCCTTGGCGCTTGTGTCGGGTGCGGCGGCGGTATTATCTTTGGCCAGCGGCCTTTCAAGCGTTCTGGTCGGGGTTATGGTGGCGGTGGCCTTGCTGCCGCCGGGGGCGACGATGGGTATTATGCTTGGCGCGGGACGGTATGATCTGGCCCTTGGCGCGGGTTTGCTGCTGGCCGTGAATATCGTTTGCGTCAATCTGTCGGCCAAACTGGTATTTCTGTTCAAGGGGGTGCAGCCGCGCACATGGTATGAGAAGAAAAAAGCCAGAAACGCCATGATATTTTATATTATATTCTGGGTGGTGAGTTTAGGGCTGTTGGGGTATGCTATTTTTCTGCGGACTTAGGCTTTGACGCGCGGCGAATTTTTTTCTTTAGATTAACTTCCAGAGAAACTTGAATAGTTCCGCCATCCCGGCAGGGAAATTCGGATATAATGCCCGCCAATGAGGGCAGCTCACCTTTATGGTTTTCGATCACATCCCGGGCCAGAGACAGGGTAAAATGCCCCCCGCCAGCGGTGAATATGGCCGATGATCCGGCGGGCAGGCAGATGATTTTATAGGTCACGCAGCCTTGGGGGAGGCGGGTTGTTTCTATAATTTCTCCCTGCGTCAATAGCAAGTCAAGCTCGCTAAAATCAAGGCGAAAGCTGATTTTCTCTGAATCAATTCTCAGCTTCACGATATTACCCTTGACCAAAATTTGGCCCAAAATCTGTAGAAAGCGGGTAAATATCGATCAAACTTCCGGCTTTTACCGACAGGCCGTCTTCAGGAATAATCGCCCAGCAATTCTGTTGCAGCAAAGGCTTGATTTTGAAAGATTCCTGACCGGGTAATATGTCAACAGTCATCTGGCCATCCGCATTTACGTTAAAGGCAGCCTTCTGGAAAAAACGAAAGGGAGACTCCTTTGTAAAGTCAGCATTCAACATGGCTTTAACGGGGCTTTCCTGCTGCTGTCCAAGCATTTTTCGTATTAAAGGATAGGCAAAAAACCTCAACCCCACAGCAGACGCAATAGGATTGCCGGGCAAGCCGAAAAAATAGGTTCCCTTGGGGAAACGGGCAAATAGAACAGGTTTTCCGGGCCGGATGGCGGCCTTGTGAAATAATATTTCTGCGCCCATTTTCTTCAGGCCGTCAGGAATAAAGTCATATCGCCCCATGGAAACAGCACCGGAAGACAGAATGATCTGAATGTCTTTTGACAAGAGCTCCTGAATTTTCTGTTCGAACTTATCCGGTTCGTCAAAAATTGTCCCCTCATTGCGGGCGGTGATGCCAAATGCGGCAAGGCTTTTGATAAGATATGGGCTGTTGCTGTTGCGTATTTGCCCGGGTTTCAAGGCATGGGCCATATCATCGACCAGTTCCTTGCCGGTGCTGATCACGGCCAGCTTGGGCGGCTTTGTCACGGGAATATTTGCCTGTCCCAGGGCCGCGAGGGCCATGATATGATTGGGGCCAATCCGGGTGCCCTTTTCCATCAACAGATCGCCGGGACAGAAATCAGTTCCGGCTTTGCGGATATTTTTGCCTTCGAAAGCCTGGGTCTTGATCGATATTTCGGTGGGTCTTTCATTCTGATCTCTGGTCAGAATGTCAATATCTTCGATACGAATAACGGCGTCATAACCCTCAGGCACGGGTGCGCCGGTCATAATCTCCCATGCGCCCTTAGGGATAARATCAGAAGATGTTTCCGGGAAATCCCCGGCCATGGTGCTGCCGTCCACGGCGAGCGTAACGGGATTACTCATGGATGCGCCCTTTGTCATATGGCTTATGACGGCAAAACCATCCATGGCCGAATTATGGAAGGGCGGCAGATATTCCGTGCCGTTAATTCTTGTCGCCGTAATCGCCCCAAGTGCTTCATCAAGGGGTAAATCCTGCCTCTCGCGTATATTTACATCAGCCAGAATGATTTTCAGGGCATTTTTATAGGATAACATAAGTTTTTGTCCTAGCCGCCGGTTGCGGAAAGATTGGGGATCAAGCCGGTTTCACCCTGCATCAGAAAATGAGAGGATTTTTTATAATCCAATTGCTTCATCACGCGTTCTTGCAGGGCTTGTTTTTGATCGTCATGTTGCAGTAAATCCCGTAGCGGTATGCCGATCTCGCCAAACAGGCACAGGCGTAAATCACCGGTCGCGGTGATCCGCAGCCGGTTGCAGCCCGCGCAGAAATCTTTCGAATAAGGCGCAATCAGGCCAATAGCTCCGGCATAATCCGGATGGGTGAAATTTACCGCAGGGCCAGCGCCGTTAACCCGAATATTGCGAGTCCAGCCGCTTTCAAGAAGCTTTGTCTGGATGACTTCTGCCGATAGATGGCGTTTTTTAAAATATTCCAGATTATCGCCGGTCTGCATTAATTCAATGAAACGAATCGTGATGGGCCGGCGTCGGACATAATCCAGATAATCTGTRAGCGCGTCATCATTGATGCCTTTTAAAAGCACCACATTGACCTTAACGGAATCATATCCSACCTCMAGKGAYTTTTCGASYCCSTCYAATACGGAAACCARTCTGTCATGKCCGGTAATYTTATGGAATTKTTCYYTRTYCAGACTGTCAATRCTGACATTAAGGTTCCGCATCCCCGCGTCATACCATTTTTGCGCATTTGCCTTTAGCCGATAACCATTGGTGGTAAAGGCCGTGGTTTCCACGCCTGTGGCATTTGAGATGATAGTGATGATATCGGTGAAATCATTACGCACGCTGGGTTCACCGCCAGTCAGGCGGATTTTCCATACCCCAAGTTCAGCGAAAGCCATGACCAGCCGCCGGATTTCATCAAGACTTAGAAACTTGGGTTTACTGCTGCATTTATAGCCATCAGGCAGGCAATATTCGCAGCGAAAATTGCAAATATCCGTAATCGAAAGTCGCAGATAGGGAAAGGCCCTATCATATTTATCAACCAAACTCACTTTTCTCTCCTTTCCAAACACGGGAGGCTATGGTGTTTTCACCATAACCCGGCAGAACATTCAGTCTGCGGCCAGCGCACCATGTCCAGACGAGGATTTAGGAGACGAAGGCTTCGGAGTGGAGCCAAGGAAAGTCATTTCCTAGCTCAACACTTATGATTATACATATAGAGGAAAAAAAAGCCACTGTTGATATATGTCAAAAATGCGTTTTTTTATTTGTGGATATTCATTACTTATATTCTGGTCCAATTTCCTGATCGCAATCAGGATTAGGGCATTCGGGCGTGTTATGTTTTGAACAGACCGCCGCAAGGTCATGGTCACAGAAACCGCAAAGCGCGCTGATTTTAGGAAGAATCACAGAATTTTTATTTATTTCAAAACCATTTTCCTTGAATTTTTTTAACGTACGGGAAAATGTTTCCGGTTTCATATCGAGATAGGAGGCGATAAGGGATTTATCATAGGGCAGTTCAATAAGATCCGGCACTTTCCCTTGATCCAGTAAGAGTTTCAGCAGAAACCATCCGACGCGTTCCGCCGCGGGTTTCAGGCGGATATTCTCGAATTCCTGAATTAAGCTATGGGAATGTTTGGAGATGCCGTCCAATACCCTGAGCGCAAGCTCGTTATGCAGCTTTATTTTTTCACGAATAATGGGCGCGGGAAAAGTTAAGATAACAGATTCTTTGACCACTTGCGCGCTGACCGGGTAATTGGCATTCAGGAAAACAGCCGATTCGGCGACCATGTCGCCGCTGGACAGCATTTGCAAAACAGTTTCATGGCCGCTTGAGGTGCCCTTGAAGAGCTTGACCCAGCCGCTCAGGACGATATGAAGCCGGCTGGAAACCTCGCCTTCCAGAAACAGAAGATTGCCTTTTTTGTATTCCCGAACCTGCGCATGCTGTAACAGGCTGGACAGGATATTTTCCGGCAAATTGATAAAGAAGGGCATTTCTTCGATAAAGGCCCTTTGTTGTGTATTGATGCTGTCTGCAGAACGGCTGACGTTGACATGGGGCGCCTGAGACGGTTCGATTTCCGGTGCGTTATTTATGGGGAGTGTTTTTACCAGTTTTTCTTCGATCTTTTTCATCAGATCCATCTGGCCCGAGGTCATTTTGAACCAATATTCCGGGGCAAGTTTAGAGACGGAGACCTTATTGCCTTTTTTCAAGTCATCATGAATTTCAGAAAGCTCGCGCACGGCTTCGCCCTTCATAAGGGAGGTATATATGTTTTTTTGCTGGTCGTTTGCCATGGCAAAAAATGTGCGTTTGAAACTATCTTGTTCGGAAATAAGAAACCGGAAACGGTCAAGAAATTCTCGATCGTCAAAGGATTGTGTGACCAGTCCCCGGACGCCAAGCGCCCTTTCCCGGCCATATTTTTCTTTAAGTTGCAGAAAGTAAGAATAGGCACTGACTTTTGCGGAATCAYTTTCCTTATTTAATAAAGCCATAAGAACCATAATGTCTATCAGGGGGCTGATGACGTTATGGCTATAGCCACTGATAATCTCTGTCGGTGTGAATTCAAGGTTGAGTATTTTATTCCGGCGAGATTTAACGGTTTCAGAATTATCGAGTACAGTTTCCATTTTTTGGAGAAGCGTCGCATCGAAGGTCTCATCCTGGTACCATTTCTTTAACTCCAGACGAATATTCTCAAAAGCCGCTTGACTTCTGTCAAATACCTCAAGCATTTCTTTTTTAAAAAGCTGACCACGGCTGCAGACAAAAAATACAGCACATCCCCGTTCTGCCTGCATTTCATGTAGGGCGCTGCCAAGATAAGCGAGTGTTTTATTCATATTTTTTGCATTAACCGTTTATATACCCGCCGCGATGTTAAAGCAGTTTTATAAGCGGCACAAGTTTTCTCGTGCTTAAAATATTGACATGCCCATAGAGGGCTTTCTGTAAAACATCAATAATTGATCAAAGTCAAATCATAGGCCGCCGCCTYTTCCTAATGTGCAGCATAAGGGAATTTAATAAATGTAATTTTTGTTAAAAGGATGTGGCTATGCATATTGCAAATGTAACCGGGGGAGAACRAAAACAGGCTTTGACGGCAAGTRCACTTGCTTTTACGGTTTGTTTTGCGGTTTGGACAATTTTCTCCATCATTGGTTTGAAAATCAAAATGCAGTTGGGCCTTACGGACACAGAATTTGGCATTTTGGTAGCGACACCCATATTAACTGGTTCTTTAAGCCGGATTTTTCTGGGGGTATGGGCGGATCAATATGGCGGGCGTGWTATTTATACCTTTCAGATGATCGTGACGGCTCTGGCGGCCTTTCTTTTGACTAAAGTTACAACATACCCGATGTTTCTTGTGGCGGCGCTTGGTGTTGGCCTTGCCGGCGGCAGTTTTGCGGTGGGGATTTCTTATGTATCCACATGGTACCCCAAAGAACGTCAAGGCACAGCGCTTGGCATTTTTGGTATGGGTAATGTCGGTTCGGCAGTCACCACTTTTGGGGCACCTTTTCTGCTCATTCTTATGGATGGTCMATGGCAGGGGGTGGCTCAAATTTATTCTGTTGTTCTGTTGATTACAGCCATATTGTTTTACGCCTTTACCAAAGATGATCCCGCGCTTCGTGATCGCCGTGAGAAAGGCATCCGCCACGCGACATTTTTTGAGCAAATGGCCCCCCTGAAGAATATGCAGGTATGGCGTTTCTCGCTCTATTATTTCTTTGTTTTCGGGGCATTCGTGGCTTTGGCCCTTTGGTTGCCGCATTATTATATAGGGGCTTACGGCCTTGACATTAAAACAGCGGGTATGTTGACGGCGGCCTATGCTCTTCCGGGCAGTGTGTTTCGGGCCTTGGGAGGGTGGTTGTCAGATAAGATAGGCGCCCGAAGGGTGATGTATTGGACCTTCAGCATTTGCGTTGCCTGCACATTCATTTTGTCATATCCCGCGACGGATTATACTGTGGCGGGCATTGATGGCCCCATAAGTTTTAATATTACTATTCCCCTCGGGCTGTTTGTGTTTTTAACCATTGTGCTTGGCTTCTTTATGTCTCTGGGCAAGGCGGCGGTTTACAAACATATTCCGGTTTATTATCCGGGCCATGTAGGGTCTGTTGGTGGTGTTGTTGGCATGATTGGCGGATTGGGCGGCTTTTTTCTGCCGATTACTTTTGGCGTTATGAATGACCTGATCGGTGTTTGGACAAGCTGTTTCATGCTGCTTACCGTTTTGATTGGTATTGCCTTGATCTGGATGCATTTTGCCATTGTCCGCATGGATCGCCGGGATATGCCTGAACTAAAAGGCCCGCGTTATTTGCCGGAACTGGATGACATTAATAATCAGAAACAAGCCTGAGTGTTGAGGAAGCAGAGGTGTGAGGGCGCGTCCCTCACACCTCTGTTGTTGATTTAAATATTAGATTTAAGGATAGGAATATGGCGAAAGATATCAGCGGATGGAATCCCGAAGATCCTGACCAATGGGAAAAGACGGGAAAAGCGATAGCCACGAGAAATTTATGGATTTCCATACCCAGTCTTTTATGTGGATTTGCGGTTTGGTTATATTGGGGCATCATTACGGTTCAGATGCTTAATCTGGGTTTCCCAATTGCCAAGGGGGAACTTTTTACCCTGATGGCCATTGCGGGCTTRACCGGAGCCACCCTTAGAATTCCCAGTACCTTTTTTATCCGAATTGCTGGCGGGCGGAATACGGTCTTCTTTACCACGGCATTATTGATGATACCGGCCATTGGCACCGGATTTGCCTTGCAGGATATCAATACACCCCTGTGGCAGTTTCAGCTATTGGCTTTCTTGTCTGGTTTAGGCGGCGGTAATTTTGCCTCTTCCATGTCCAATATCAGCTTTTTCTTTCCGAAAAAAATTCAAGGCTACTCCCTTGGCATGAATGCCGGACTGGGTAACTTTGGGGTAACAACCATGCAAATTCTGGTGCCATTATTTATGACGTTTGGCATTTTTGGCGGTGCGCCAATGGAATTGATAAATACCAGTGGGACGTTGATAGGTAAAATTCCGGCTGGTACGGAAACTTACATTCATAACGCGGGTTTTGTATGGTTATTATTCCTTGTACCTCTGGCCTTTGCCGGTTGGTTTGGCATGAATAATATCACAGATGAGCATGTGTCGCCCAATGTCGGCAATCCCGTGAGCGTTTTTGTGAAGATTTCCTTCATGCTGATTTTGGGTTTTGTGGCGGCGGCTTGCGGTCTGTGGCTGATGTTGCCGGAAACAGCATCGGGGTTTCCCACATCTGGTTTCGGGTTAAGCAAATGGCTGGTGCTACCTATGGTGATTATCCTGACGGTATTTTTATTGAGGATGATTCCGGGCCAAATCGGTGGCAACCTGAAACACCAATATAAAATTTTCAATAACAAGCATACATGGGCCATGACTGTGATTTATACCATGACCTTTGGATCATTCATTGGTTTTGCGGCGGCCTTTGGGTTAGCCATTAAAGTGATATTTGGGTATCAGCATGTCATAGTGGATGGGATTATGACCCATGATGTGATTAATCCAAATGGGCCGAGTGCCTTGATGTTTGCCTGGACAGGGCCTTTTATCGGGGCCTTGATCCGCCCTCTTGGCGGTATGATTGCGGATAAGTTTGGCGGTGCGCGGGTAACCCAATATATTTCTATCGTAATGGTGGCCTGCGCTTTGGGTGTGGCTTATTTTATGCAGCAGGCCTATGCCTCCACCACGCCGGAACAGTATTTTATGCCTTTTCTGATCTTGTTCCTCATTCTTTTTGCCGCAACAGGGATTGGTAACGGATCGACTTTTCGCACGATTGCCATGGTTTTTGACAGGGAACAGGCCGGGCCTGTGCTGGGCTGGACTTCCGCTGTGGCGGCTTACGGCGCGTTCATCATCCCGAAAGTCCTGGGCGAAGAAATCAAGTCAGCAACCCCTGAATATGCCCTTTATGGTTTTGCTGTATTCTACTGCATTTGCATCGTTATCAACTGGTGGTTTTACTTGCGCCCCGGCGCCTATGTGAAAAACCCTTAAAACAACTAAACACCTTATGTGAGAAATTATTATGAGCCATTTTCTAGATAAATTAACCTTTTTTACCAGAAAACGTCCTGAGGTATTTTCAGACGGCCACGGCATTACCACAGAAGAAGACCGTGGGTGGGAACGCGCGTACCGGGGACGTTGGGCGCATGATAAAGTCGTGCGATCCACGCACGGGGTGAATTGCACAGGATCATGCAGTTGGAAGATTTATGTCAAAGGGGGCTTGGTCACTTGGGAAACCCAGCAAACGGATTATCCCCGCACCCGTCCYGATTTACCYAATCATGAGCCCCGTGGCTGYGCAAGGGGGGCGAGTTACAGYTGGTATCTWTATAGTTCYGCGCGGGTGAAATATCCCATGATCAGAAGCCGTTTGCTGAAGCTGTGGCGSGCGGCAAAAGAAACGGMYCATGATCCGGTTATTGCCTGGGGAAATATTGTTGAGGATCAGGAAAAAGCCAAAAGTTAYAAGCAAATACGCGGCCTTGGCGGCATGGTTCGGGCCTCRTGGGACGAGGTGAATGAGATYGTYGCRGCGGCCAATATCTATACCGCCAAGACKTATGGCCCRGACMGGRTCATTGGCTTTTCGCCCATTCCGGCCATGTCYATGGTTTCTTATGCGGCGGGATCACGTTATCTATCCCTTATCGGCGGTACCTGCATGAGTTTTTATGACTGGTATTGTGATTTGCCGCCTGCCTCACCGCAAGTCTGGGGCGAGCAAACCGACGTGCCGGAAAGCGCCGACTGGTATAATTCCTCTTATATTATGGCTTGGGGATCCAATGTGCCCCAGACCCGCACGCCGGATGCCCATTTCTTTACCGAAGTGCGCTATAAAGGCACCAAAACCGTGGCCGTCACGCCGGATTACAGCGAGGTCGCCAAACTAAGCGATATATGGCTTAACCCGCGTCAGGGGACGGACGCCGCCATGGCGATGGCGATGGGGCATGTGATTCTGAGTGAATATCATGTGAATGCGCAAAGCGAATATTTTGACGATTATACACGGCTCTATTCTGACATGCCCTTTTTGGTGCAGATTGACAGTCAGGACGGGGTCTATGTGGCGGGCCGCACATTACGGGCCTCTGATTTTGAAGATAATCTGGGTCAGGAAAATAATCCGGAATGGAAATCTGCTGTTATTGACGCCAATACCAATGAAGTGGTTATTCCAAACGGCACCATTGGTTCGCGCTGGGGCGAAGATGGAAATTGGAATCTTGAATCCAAGGATCTGCAGAATGATCATGAAATCTGGCCCCAGAAATCATTGGTGAAAAACCATGATGAGGTCTTGTCTGTGGGCTTTCCCTATTTTGGTAATCTGAAAAATGATCRGCCAATCTTTAARGCCACGGATCATGACAGTATTTTATTTCATAATATTCCGGTTCGGAAAATTAAAACCCGTGACGGCGATAAATATGTCGCCACGGTATTTGATTTGATGATTGCCAATTACGGGGTGGACAATGGTCTGGGCGGTGATAATACGGCGAAAAGCTATGATGAGGACAAACCCTATACCCCGGCATGGCAGGAGAAAATAACCGGCGTATCCAGAGAGAAAGTGATAAAAGTTGCCCGCGAATTTGCCGAGAATGCCGATAAAACGCGCGGACGATCCATGATCATCATCGGGGCCGCCATGAACCATTGGTATCACATGGACATGAATTATCGCGGTGTGATCAATATGCTGGTTATGTGCGGCTGCGTTGGTAAATCCGGCGGCGGCTGGGCGCATTATGTGGGGCAGGAAAAATTGCGTCCGCAAACGGGCTGGGCCCCCTTGGCCTTTGCCCTTGATTGGCATCGCCCGCCGCGTCAGATGAATTCAACGTCTTTCTTTTATAGCCATTCCAATCAATGGCGTTATGAAAAATTAGGTGTGGATGAAATATTGTCGCCCCTTGCGGACAAGAAGAAATGGGAAGACTATTCCCTGATTGACTGTAATGTGCGTTCTGAAAGAATGGGCTGGTTGCCTTCCGCGCCGCAGTTGGAAGAAAATCCCCTGGAGATCACCAAACAAGCCAAAGCTGCGGGCAAGCCGACCGCAGAATATATTGCGGGCCGCCTGAAAGACGGCTCTTTAAGAATGTCGTGCGAGGATCCGGATAATCCAAAGAACTTCCCGCGTAATATGTTCATTTGGCGGTCTAATATTCTGGGGTCCAGCGGCAAGGGCCATGAATATATGCTGAAACATCTTCTGGGCACCCAAAATGGTGTCATGAGCGAAGATATTGGTCAGTTGGGCACACAAAAACCCAGCGAAGTCGTCTGGCATGACACTGCGCCGGAAGGCAAGCTTGACCTTGTGGTAACTCTGGATTTTCGTATGTCAACGACCTGTCTCTATTCTGACATCGTACTTCCCTCTGCCACATGGTATGAGAAGAACGATTTGAATACGTCGGATATGCATCCCTTCATTCATCCCCTGAGCCGCGCCGTAGACCCCGCATGGGAAAGCCGCAGCGACTGGGATATTTATAAAGGTCTGGCGGAGAAATTCTCGGAACTCTGCCCCGGACATCTGGGCGAAGAGACCGATGTGGTCGCTTTGCCGATCCTCCATGACACGCCCGGTGAATTGGGACAGGGACTGGATGTGAAGGAATGGAACAAAGGCGAAATTGAGGCTATTCCCGGCAAAACCATGCCATCCTATATTGAAGTGGTGCGGAATTATCCGGATACTTATAAGAAATTCACCGCCCTTGGGCCGCTTATGACCAAAGTCGGTAATGGCGGCAAAGGCATCGCGTGGAATACGGAACCTGAATATAAATTCCTTGGGGAATTGAACAGGGTCGTTCTGGATGAGGGTGTTTCAAAAGGGATGCCCTGCATTGAAACAGATATTGACGCCACAGAGGTTATTTTATCTCTGGCCCCTGAAACCAATGGTCAGGTGGCCGTGAAAGCATGGGCCGCGCTGGAAAAAATCACCGGCCGTAAGCATCAGCATCTGGCCCTGCCCAAAGCGGACGAGAAAATTCGCTTTCGGGATGTTCAGGCCCAGCCCCGCAAGATTATCTCATCCCCCACATGGTCAGGCATTGAAGATGAACATGTGAGCTACAATGCGGGCTATACCAATGTTCATGAGTTGATCCCCTGGCGCACCTTGACCGGGCGGCAGCAATTCTATCAGGATCACAGCTGGATGCGTGATTTCGGGGAGGGATTCTGCGTCTATAAACCGCCGATTAATACCAAAACGACAAAACCGGTTGAGACCTTAAAGGGTAATGGTAATCCCCAGATTGCCCTGAACTGGATTACGCCGCATCAGAAATGGGGTATCCACAGCACCTATTCAGAAAATCTGTTGATGCAGACATTGTCGCGGGGCGGCCCTATCGTCTGGCTCAGTGAGGTTGATGCCCGGAAAATCGGGGTTGAGGATAATGACTGGATTGAGCTTTATAATGTGAATGGTGCCATCGCCTGCCGCGCGGTTGTTTCGCAGCGGGTCAATGAGGGCATGTGCATGATGTATCATGCTCAGGAGAAAATCATCAATACCCCCGGCGCGGAAACGACCGGCAAGCGGGGCGGCATTCATAATTCGGTAACCCGCGCCGTGGTCAAGCCGACCCATATGATTGGAGGCTATGCTCAATTATCTTACGGGTTTAATTATTACGGCACAGTGGGGTCAAACCGCGATGAATTCGTCATCTGCCGCAAAATGGATAAAGTGGATTGGATGGACGAGCCGGCGGACGGCGTCTCTGGCAATCTTGATCATGAGGAGTTAGTATAATGAAAATTCGTGCTCAGATTGGCATGGTCCTGAATTTGGACAAATGCATAGGGTGTCACACCTGCTCGGTTACCTGTAAAAACGTATGGACATCGCGCGCGGGTGTTGAATATGCGTGGTTTAATAACGTTGAATCCAAACCGGGCGTTGGTTACCCGCGGGATTGGGAAAATCAGAATAAATGGAACGGCGGCTGGATGCGCCTTGGCAATGGCAAGCTTAAGCCCAAAATCGGCGGAAAATTCCGGGTTCTGGCAAAATTATTCGCCAATCCTGATTTGCCGGAAATTGATGATTATTACGAGCCTTTCACCTTTGAATATGACAGGCTTCAGAAAGCACCAGAGGTTAAAACGCCGCCCACAGCCCGTCCGCATTCCGCCATTACCGGCGATGTGATGGATAAGCTGGAATGGGGCCCCAATTGGGAGGAAATTCTGGGCGGCGAGTTTTCCAAACGGTCAAAGGATTATAATTTTGGCCAAATGGAAAAGGAAATATACGGCGAATTTGAAAATACATTCATGATGTATTTGCCGCGTCTGTGCGAGCATTGCCTGAATCCGACCTGTGCGGCGGCCTGCCCCAGCGGTGCCATATATAAACGCGAAGAAGATGGCATCGTGCTGATTGATCAGGATAAATGCCGGGGCTGGCGCATGTGTGTCAGTGGCTGTCCTTACAAGAAAATCTATTTCAACTGGGACAGCGGAAAATCGGAAAAATGTACATTCTGCTATCCGCGTATTGAGGCCGGAGATCCGACGGTTTGTTCAGAAACCTGCGTTGGCCGCATTCGTTATCTTGGCGTGATGCTTTATGATGCAGACCGTATATCAGAGGCCGCAAGCGCCGAGGATGTGGAAGATCTATATCAATCTCAATGTGATATTTTCCTGGACCCCCATGATCCGGAAGTCATTGCTCAGGCCAAAAAAGACGGCGTACCGGATAGCTGGCTTGCGGCGGCGAAAGACTCGCCGGTTTATAAAATGGCGATGGACTGGAAGGTTGCTTTCCCGCTTCATCCAGAATATCGCACGCTGCCCATGGTTTGGTATATTCCGCCATTGTCGCCCATTCAATCTGTGATGGAGGACGGCAGGCTGGAAAAAAGCGGTGTCATTCCGGATGTGCAGGATCTGCGTATCCCTGTGAAATATCTGGCTAATATGCTGACGGCGGGCAAGGAGGAACCTGTGGTTCATGCCTTGGAAAGAATGCTGGCCATGCGGGCCTTCATGCGCGAGAAAACTGTCGAAGGGGTGACCGATCTGGCCATATTGGAGCGGGTTGGCCTTAATGAAAAAACGCTGGATGATATGTACCGGATCATGGCCCTTGCCAATTACGAAGATCGCTATGTCATTCCCAGCAATCACCGGGAATATGCCGGAGAGACACCCTTTGACAATGATATTGCATTCGAACAACGCAGCTCTTGCGGCTTTACCTTTGGTAATGATTGCGGCGGCGGCGGGGAAACCCGAACAAATCTGTTTGGCAATTCGACCCATAAAAATACCATGAGCGGAAAAGTGAGGAGTTAAGCGATGAAAACCTTTAAAATTTTAGGGTTGCTGCTGTCCTATCCCAAGGAAGATTTAATAGAGCATCTGGATGATTTGGGGCAAGTGATCCGGCTTGAACGTCTTTTGCCCGTCCGGCAGATTAAAAAAATTGTCAAATTTATCGAGGACATGAAAGGGCAGGATATTTATGCGCTTCAGGAAAATTATGTCGAATTATTCGATCGGGGGCGGGCGCATTGCCTGCAACTGTTTGAACATATCCACGGCGAAAGCCGCGACCGGGGGCAGGCCATGGTCAATYTGGCCGAAGCCTACGGGGAAAAAGGGCTATATGTATCGGCAGGGGARCTRCCGGATTATCTGCCATTATTTCTKGAATATCTTTCCTTATGTTCTGCCGAGGAGGCTTTTGAAATGTTGGGTGAYCCCATCAATGTCATTGCCACCATCGGGGTGAAATTGAAAAAACGCAAATCATCTTATGCGGTGATTTTCGAGGCMTTGGAATCYCTGTCAAAAGTWAAGCCTGATGCYGATMTSATTGCCCTTGYCCGGTTAGAGCCTCTYGTGGAAATGAGCCATGATGACATTGATGCAGAGTGGGAAGAGGCCAATGCCTTTGACAATAGTGATGTGGACGGGGCGGATTGCGGCAGCTGTGATGTTTTCCCCAATGCCACAGAAGAAATTAAAAAATTCAATGATAAAATCATGAATGGAGGTCAGTAACATGCCGGAAACAACATCATTTCTTAATCATCTGGCCTTTGGTATTTATCCCTATATTGCCGTGTTGGTGATGGTTTTGGGGTCGATCCTGCGTTATGATCGTGATCAATATAGCTGGAAGGCAAACTCCAGCCAGCTTCTGCGATCAAAGGGCATGAGGCTSGGCAGTAATTTATTCCATATTGGTATWATYCTGCTGTTTTTTACCCATCTTGTCGGGCTTTTGACACCTGAATCTGTCTATCATCTGTTTATGACGACCGAGGCCAAGCAAATGATGGCCRTGRTCGGCGGYGGTATTCTGGGCGGGATATGTTTTATCGGCCTGACAATATTGATCGTGCGGCGCATGACCGACAAGCGCATCCGTGCCACCAGTAAAACGTCTGACATCTTGCTGTTGTGGATGCTTTATATTCAGCTGATCCTAGGGTTGATATCCATATATTATTCCGCGCAGCATCTGGATGGTTCTTCCATGGTTGCCTTGGGGAACTGGGCGCAGCATATCGTGACGTTCCGCAGCGGCGCCGCTGACTTTATTGTCAATGAGCCATGGGTTTTCAAGGCACATCTATTGCTTGGACTGACCATMTTTTTKGTCTTTCCTTTCACCCGTCTTGTGCATATGTTAAGCGTTCCCGTGAAATATATTTTCCGCAGGGGCTATCAGATTGTCCGAAAACGTGGCCGAGGATATTGAACCAAGGATATTGAAAGGAGTAGTCATGCCGGTATTTGTTAATAATTGTGAAATCTCCGACGAGGAAGTTCATGCAGAAATGATCAATCATCCCGCGCCCGATGTGGATGCGGCGCGGCTTGAGGCCGCCCGGGCGCTGGTGGTTCGGCAATTGCTGCTTGAGGATGCGGCAGAGCGGGAACTTATCAGCTTTAAAGATATAGCCGCTCTGGAAGAAGAACAGGGTGAGGCCGTCATAATGCGGCTTTTGGATGAGGTCATCACCACGCCGGAAGCTGACTCTGAAACTTGCGCGCGTTTTTATGAACAGCATAAGGCCAGTTTTCTGGATAAAAAGACGGATAAAATTCTGGCCTATGAATTGGTAGAGCCGCATATTTCACAATATCTGGAAGACAGAGCCTATCACGCCGCCTTCCACGCCTATCTTGATGTCTTGATGTCCAAAGCCAAGATTGTTGGCTTGGCTGCATAAACATACCAAAGAAACTATATTAAAAGGGAGGCAGAAGCCTCCCTTTTTTGTAAGCATATGGTTTATTTATGTCAATTCTTCGAACTGTTCCGATCCCTCGTTATATTCCAGCAAAAGACCTTCGCCGATGTCGTAGTGCCAAGCATGGATTTTCAGGCGATTCTGCGTCATGGCTTCTTTGACCCAAGGGAATGTGACAAGGTTTTTGAGGGATATCAGGCTCGCGCGTTGCTCGCATATTTTGGCGCGGCTTTCGATGTCGGCGGCTTTTTCCTGATCTGTGAAGACGGCGGCGTCATCAACAATCTGCATCCAGGGCCGGATGAAGCTGTAATGTTTGGCTGGCTCGGGATTTTCCGGTTTTGGGTTATCGTGATCTGCCATAAGCGCGCGAATACCGCCGCAGCCGCTATGGCCCATAATGACGATATGTTCGACTTTCAAATGAATAACGGCAAATTCAATGGCGGCACTTGTGCTGTGATGGGTATTGCCGCTTTCATGGTAAGGCGGCACCAGATTGGCCACATTATTCACCACAAAAATATCGCCGAGGCTGGCTCTGGTGATGATTGCCGGATTAACGCGGCTGTCACTACAGGCGATGATCATGACTTTGGGGCTTTGGCCGTCCTTGGCTTCACTGAGCCACGCGGAATTTTCCTGTGATAGATATTGGCTCCGGAAGGCTTTATACCCTTCAAGGAGCTTTGCGTAAGATGCCATAATGTTAGAAATCCTATAATAAATTTTGTGTAAATCTAAATGCTGATTTGTTTCAAGCCAGCAACATCATGATAATAGCCATTGGAAAAGCAGGGCGCAATCATTTCCGCTTCAAGCAGATCGTTTGCTTGMCCTAATGTGATTTTTTCATCAAGGAAATCCCGGGTTAACTGGCTGATTTTCACCATATTCACATCATGGGGCGACAGGCGAAAATTTTGGATGCCCATGGCGCAAAGCTCCGGCAGTTCCGCCATAAGATTACAATAGGTATAGGACAGGGTCTGCAAGCCATTAATGGCCAGAAACCGCTGCCCCTCCATGGTATCCACGGTCAAGCCATCCGGGTCTTTTTCGCAAACATACTGACAGCCGTCTTTATGGATTTTATGGGCGCGGGCATGATAGCAGCGGGCGGAAATGGCCAAGGGCAGACGCCCAAAAATCTGCACTTCCAGTTCTGCTTTAGCAACTTTGGCAAGGGCGCGAAGTGAGGTAGCCGGCAGCTCCGGGGGCAGAGAAATCCTTATTGCCCCGTGATCCTCGTAATATTTTAAGCTGGCTTCATTATAGATATTGATGAAAGGGCCGATGGCGTGATCCCGGTCTTGCAACAGGCTTATTGCAGACAGGTCGTTAGCCTCAATCAAATAATCTTTTGCCATGGCGGTGATATCGCGCGTTGCCGCCATATCCCGGTCATCCAGAACCAGCATCAGGCTGGATAAAATCACCTTTTTCCCGGCTCTTTCCAATCGATCAATCACTTCGGGCAGATAATTTTTCCCGGCCATTCTTTTACCGCAGACCACTTCGCCCAGATATACATGGTCGATCGGTGCTTCATCGGCGATGGCAAAATAGAAATCGCGGATTTTATCATTGTCCCAATGAAATAATAACGGGCCAAGGGAGAGTTTACCAAATTTCATCGCAGCCATTTTTTCATCACATCCATTTTTTACGATAGGCCCCCGTTGTATTTTTTCCGCCTTCGGACAGGTTATCCATGTCTATAACCAGCCGTTCACCGCGCGCGGCGGCATCAATGGCTTTGCGGAAATTGGCCACCACCTGACGCACATAAGCCTTGCTGCGCTGGCGGCCTTCAATCTTCAAGGCGCTGACACCGGCTTCCACCAATTCCGGTATTATACGGGTGACATTCAGGCTGGTTGGTTCCTCAAAAAGATAGCCGGTCTCCTCATTGGCCGTAAAACGCCCCTTGCAGAGGGTGGGGTAGCCGGCTTGTTCGTGGGGACCAAACTTATTGATGGTAAAATCCGCCAGATTTGTTTTGAGTTCCTGCCCCTGATGAATGTATGTCACATGGCTGGCGGGGGAACATACGCCGTTCATATTCGGAGATTTCCCCGTGATATAGGATGACAGGCTGCAGCGGCCTTCTGCCATGGGGCACATGCCGCCAAAGGCAAAAACTTCTGTTTCTATATCAATTTTCTGATTAATTTTCTGAATTTCCGGCAGGGTAAGGACGCGAGGGAGAACGACGCGCCGAATGCCGAATTCCCTGACATAATGATTGATGGCCGCGTCATTGGACGCGGATGCCTGCACRGATAAATGCAATCTTAGGTCAGGATGGGTCCGCGCCGCATAATCAAGCAAGCCAATATCGGCCAATATGATGGCATCGACATTTAATTTTGCCGCATTATCCACGGCATTTATCCACGGCTGGCCGCGCCCGGCAGCCGCATAAGTATTAACGGCCAGAAGGACTTTGGCGCCTTTTTCATGGGCATAATCCAAGCCCTCGGCCAATTCATCAACGGAAAAATTCAAGCCCGGGAAATTGCGGGCGTTGGTTTCATCGCGAAAGCCCAAATATACCGCATCCGCGCCTTCATCCACAGCAACGCGCAGGGCCGCAGGAGTGCCCGCCGGGCATATAAGCTCTAATTTTGTCATATCTTTGTTTTCCGGCTCAGGCTTTGCAGGCGGTTTTGGGTCTTGGTTAGCATCTTGTCCAGATGATCCAATCTGTTTCGGAGGTTTTGATTGTCATATTCCAGTCCCTCGCAACGTTTTGACAGGGGAAGGGTTATGGCCTGGCCGATTAAGCCCATATTGCGCGACAGGTTTTGATACAGACGCTCGCCAACATTTAAGACGGCCTTTGCCGGCCCTGCCAACAGGCCAAAGGAGGCAATGATTTCTGCCCGAAGATCAATATCGTCGCTGTCGACAGCATTGCGCAGGGTCAATAAGGCCGCCGTATCGCCTTCTATTGTTAAATCGCGGGAAAAAAACAAGGCATCCCCGTCCAGCTTTCCGTCCATCATAGCCATAAGAGATAAAAGAGGCCCGCAGATGGTCACATCTGCAGGGGCCATAAATTCATCTTCAATTTGGCAGGACATATGATTTTTTTGAAYGGTCAGGCGAAAGTCATGGGGAAAATCCGTTGGCCGGATAAGAAATACCGTGCYTGCGATCTGTTCAAGCCGGGCAAGAATAGCGGGATGGTTTTTCTGAATGTGGTCTATGGTATATTGAAGCCATCGATTAAGCGGCGCTCTGGGCAATGGTTTGATCATCAAGCCCGCCATTAACAGGGGCGAGAACGCGTCATTTGCGTTATAATTATCTGGCTCAAGGGACATATTCAGCTTTTTCAAATTGTTGTTTTTCGGGCATGTATAACCTGTTTATTAAGTAAGCCGATTGACTCATGTCAAGGAAGCTTATGGATAATTGGTTGTTTTTATTGGTCTTTTAGACATTAAATATTTTTCTTGATATCTTTKMWKRWYMMAWWWMCKRMMMKRAWWNAATAYWRRCRTKAMARYWARYWRRSYRAKCSYTSSMGSAAWWWTCTTTCTCCAACAGGTTTAATAAGACATTTTCTTTCATAAAACTGCGCGTTTTAAACGTTTTATCCTTGCGATTACCGATAAATATGATACATTTTATTTAAATTTAAGAAAATTAATGTATCATATTTATCGGTAATCATTGACTGTGAACAGGAGAAGACGATGAGTTCGAAGGCTGAACAAGTTTCCGTAGCGGCAATTAAAACAGGCATAACGCATCAGATGACGGGCAATGAAGCCATGGCGCGCGGGGCATGGGAAGCCGGCATCAAAGTCGCCTCGGCTTATCCCGGAACGCCAAGCACGGAAATTATGGAAAATATGAGTCATTATCCGGCAGGTGATATTAAAGCCCAATGGGCAACCAATGAAAAGGTCGGCCTTGATGTGGCCATTGGCGGTTCCTTTGCGGGGGTTCGGTCCTTGACCATGATGAAACATGTGGGCCTGAATGTGGCATCCGATGCTTTGATGTCACAGTCTTATATTGGCGCGCATGGCGGTTTGGTGCTGATAGTGTGTGATGACCCGGGTATCCATAGTTCGCAGAATGAACAGGATAGCCGAATTTTTGGTCAATTTGCGCAAATTCCCGTTCTTGAGCCTTGCGATGCGCAGGAAGCTTTGGATTTTACAAAAATCGCCTTTGATATCAGCGAGCGATTTGACACGCCGGTGATGGTGCGCAGCACAACCMGAATTTGCCATACGCGAAGCCCCGTGCTGGTGAGCCCGCGCGTGGTGCCAAAAGATCTTGGGTTCAAGTCGGATGTTGTTAAGAATGTTATGGTGCCGGGCCACGCGCGTGCGCGCCATCCTTTTGTTATTGAGCGGCTCGCGCGGTTGGCAGAGGAACTGGAAACTTCAGACCTGAACCGAATTGAAATGGGGCCATCAGATGTTGGTATCATTACCGCCAGCATGAGTTATGTCTATGTGAAGGAAAATCTGCCGGAGACCAGCGTTTTAAAGCTTGGTTTGAGTTTTCCGTTGCCGAAAAAACTGATTGAGGATTTTTGCGCCAAACATGACCGTATTATCGTGGTTGAGGAATTGGAGCCGGTGATAGAAAATCAGCTGAAAGCCTGGGGCCTGAAAGTAGAAGGTAAGGAATATTTCCCGCGCCTCGGCGAATTTTCGCCGGAACTTGTGCGGGCTAGCTTTGAACAGGCCGGGCTGCTTGAAGCGCCCGATGAAAATACGGTGATACCCGCCTTTGAACCCTTGATCCGGCCGCCTGTTCTCTGCGCCGGATGCCCACATGCCATGAGCTATACCGCCATACGCAGCCTTGATGTTTGGGTGGCAGGTGATATTGGTTGTTATACTCTGGCCGTGGGCGATCCGTTGACGGCCATTGATACCACAGTGGCCATGGGGTCCAGCATCGGCAATGCGGTCGGCATGTATTTAGCCGGATTATCAGATAAGCCCATTGTGGCGACCCTTGGCGACAGCACTTTCCTCCATTCCGGAATTCCGCCCTTGATTGATGCGGTTTATAATGACGCCAATATTACGGTGATTCTACTGGATAACCATATTACCGCCATGACCGGCGGTCAGGAAAACCCAAGTACGGGCAAAACATTGCGCGGTGACCAGACCCATAAGCTGGATTTCGAAGAAATGATTCGGGCCTGCGGCGTTGAATGGATTGAACGGGTGGATTCATATGATGCCGGTTCCATGATGCAAACCATGCGCGAAGCCATTGCGTACCGCGGGGTATCCGTTTTAATAGCGGATCGGCCCTGCGTCCTTGATCCGGTGAAGATCAAAGGCCCGACAATGACCGTGAGTAGTAAGGATTGCAACGCCTGTCAGGGCTGTATGAATTTGGGCTGCCCCGCCTTGATCTGGAGTGATGAATGGTTCGAAGGGCGCCATATCGTCAAAATTGACCCGGCCGCCTGCATAGGCTGCTCCATGTGCGCGCAATTTTGCCCAACAGGCGCCATTCAACCAACAGTAAATTCAAAAGGCGAGAAAATCACGCCTTGCGGGGGAGCGTGACCATGGCCAAAGCAAAGAAAAACAAATCAACCCGCAAGGTGGATCTTGCGAACCGCATGCCGTTAAAGTTAAACTCAGGAAGACTGGATCCGGAGACATCGGACGAAGCGATTAATGTTTTGATCGTTGGTGTTGGGGGACAGGGTGTCATCATGGTGTCAAAGGTATTGGCGCAAATTTGCCAGAATCTGGGGCTTCAGGTGAAACAGAGTGAGGTTCACGGCATGGCAAAACGCGGCGGTGTGGTGTTCAGCCACGTGCGTTTTGGCAAAACCGTCTGGTCACCCACCATTCCTATGGGCAAGGCCGATGTCTTGATTGCCCTTGAATGGGCAGAGGGATTGCGATGGATGAATTATTTGCGGCCGGATACCGGTATTTTCATAACGGACACCAAACGWATYKTMYYSCCCTKYGYYTGCCRSKSKYSSRKRYYRGRYKYMRWTWTTSRYYATKSWMASRWYAYKMCKGWTGATGWCAWSKKMWMRRTKGCCGAGGCTTTTGCCATCGATGCTACGGATATGGCCGCAAAGGCCGGCAATGAACTGGCCGCCAATACGCTTCTTTTGGGGGCCTTATCGACCACCTTGACCTTTTCAAATGAGGTCTGGAGAGAGGTCATCGCCCAGATGGTGCCGCCCAAAACCATAGAGGTTAATCTTAAGGTATTTGATCAGGGGCAGAAATGGATCGAAGGCTCCCGCAAAGGCGAGCCGGTAGAAGGATCGGCCTTTGTTCCGCTTGTGCAGCCGGAAGAAAACAGTATGCGCACCGCGCTTTCCATAACCGAAGAATGGTGTAAAGGCTGTGATATCTGCATCAAAATGTGCCCGGAGCGTTGCTTAACCTTGAATAAGGATCAGGTGGTGGAACTTGCTGACCCAGAAAAATGTACGGGTTGCCACATATGTGAATGGCTCTGCCCGGATTTTGCCATTTCTCTTAATCCCGCCCTAAATCCCCCCCCTAATCCTAAAGTTCAGGAGGCCGTAGCATGACCGGACAAGCTTCACAAAATACACTTAATAGTCAGGATGCCATAAATATTCAKGGCAATCACGCCTGCGCCCTTGGGGCGGTTGCCGCGGGATGCCGCTTTTATGCCGGTTATCCGATCACGCCGTCTTCGGAAGTGGCCGAGCGATTGGCTTCGGCATTACCCGAAGTTGGCGGTGTCTTCATACAGATGGAAGATGAGATCGCCTCAATCGCCGCGACACTTGGTGCGAGCATGGGCGGCGTTAAAGCCATGACCGCCACCAGTGGGCCGGGTTTCTCGTTGAAACAGGAAAATCTGGGTTATGGCATGGGCGCGCAGATTCCCTGTGTCGTCGTTAATGTCATGCGCGGCGGCCCGTCAACGGGCATGCCGACCCGTCCTTCTCAAGGGGATTTGATGCAGGCCCGTTGGGGCACCCACGGTGATCATCCGGTGATTGCGCTGACCCCGGGATCTGTGGAGGAAATATATACTCAAACGGCCCGTGCCTTTGCCCTGTCGGAACAATTGCGCATTCCGGTATTGGTTCTGTTCGATGAAAGTCTGGGGCATCTTGTGGAAACGATCTGTTTGCCGGATGTGACAGAATATGAAAATACAGTGCGTAAATGGGCCAGCGGCAAACCCGAGGATTATAAGCCTTACCGCCCTGATGCGGACGGCGTTGCGCCTATGGCGCGGCCCGGAGATGGGTACCGGGTTCATACCACAGGCTTGACCGTGAGTGAAAGTGGCTTCCCAACGCAAAAATCTATTGAGGTAGATCGCGCCATGAAACGTCTATTTAACAAGATGGAGATTAACAAGGATTTGATCGAGAGTTTTGAAGATGTTGAATGTGAGGATGCAGATGTGGTGATTGTTGCCTTGGGAATTGTCGGGCGCGCGGCCCGCAAGGCCGTGCGGGAACTTCGTGCCGAGGGGCTTAAAGTTGGTCTTTTCAGGCCGATTACCCTATGGCCTTTCCCGACGGAGACATTTCGCAAGCTGACTAAAAAGACCAAAAACTTTGTGGTCGCGGAAATGAACAGCGGTCAAATGATATTGGAAATCGGGGCGGCGAAACAAGGAAGACAAACAGTTTCCGGCCTGAACCGTTATGACGGGGATCCTATATCTCCGTCTCAAATCATCAATGCCGTTAAGGAGGTTCTTGATCATGAATAAACATGTTATGCCCCAGGTTGAACAGCCCGCAGAACAGGGTAATCAATTAGACAAAATCAGGGATTTTGAAATTCAGGATTATTTACGCCTTGATTTATTTCCCCATTTTATGTGTCCGGGATGTGGCCATGGAATCGCGCTTAGGGCGCTTCTTTGGGCGATTCATATTCAGGGCATAGACAAGAATAAGCTGGCGATCGTCAGCGGCATTGGCTGCTCTGGGCGGGTTGGTACCTATATTGATGCCAATACCTATCATACCACTCATGGCCGGCCCTTGGCCTTTGCCACCGGTTTGAAAATGGCGCGGCCTGATTTGCATGTGGTGGTCATCACCGGTGACGGGGATTGTCTGGCCATTGGCGGCAATCATTTGATCCACGCCGCGCGGCGCAATCTGGACATCACCTGTATTATGCTGAATAATGAAATTTACGGCATGACGGGGGGTCAAGTATCGCCGACCACGCCCTATGATCGTTTCACCACGACCACGCCGGCCGGTAATATAGAACCTGTTTTCGATGCCAGCCGTCTGGCCGAGGCCGCCGGGGCCGGATTTGTGGGCCGCGAGGTGACGATACATGTGCCGCGCCTCAGAGATTTGATTTCTGATGGACTGGGCTATAAAGGGTTTTCTTTCATTGAGGTTATGTCAGACTGTACGGAAATCAATGGCCGGAAAAATGATCTGGGGTCATCATCGGAAATGGTGCTGGGCCAGACAAGAACCATGCGCCCCAGTGAGTATGATAATAATGTGGTTGATCACCCCTTCCGCCCCAATAGCTTGAATACGGGCATTTTTGTGAAATCAGAKYKCMMRRWAYAYGRMKYAAGMKAMYGWGMKWWRRWTRWWSMKAWAMMRAARRRWYARAMWKRYCWWWGAGGATGAAAAATCTTGAAATGCGGTTTAGCGGCGCAGGGGGCCAAGGACTTCAGCTCTGCGCAAAAATATTCTCCAGCGCCTTAACGGGGGAGGGGTATCATGTATCCATGTCACAAAGTTATGAGCCCACATCACGCGGCGGTTTAAGCCGCGCCGATATTGTGGCCAGTGCCGGAACGCCGGATTACCCGCTGACCACTGATCTGGATACACTATTGATCTTGGATCAGGCCGCAGCGGAGGCATCAGAAGGCCTCATTCGGGACGGTGCCTTGGTTATTATCGACCCGAGGCGCACGAAAAATCCGCCAAAGGGAAAATTCAAGGTCATTGAATTACCGTTAAGCGCCACGGCCATTGCTTTGGGGTCTGAGCGGATAACCAATGTGGTGGCAACCGGCGTTATCGCAGAATTATCAGAGGATATTGATCTGGAAATTATTGAGAGCGCCTTGCGGTCCATATCACCAAAGAAATTTTTAACATTGAATATGGATGCTTTGCGCGCTGGCGTTGACCTTGCAAGAGGGGCAAAAGCGGCTTAAAATAAAAACTTAAAACTTAAAAAAACAGGGAAAAATAATATAATGACGATGTTTTCAGGGATTAACGGATTTGAATATGCCAGCCGTGATGAAATTGAGGCTGTTCAATTAGAGCGCATGAAATGGTCGCTCAAACATGCCTATGACAATGTGCCTTTTTATCGAAAGGCTTTTGATGAAAAGGGGATCCACCCAGACGATCTTCACGCGCTGGGTGATTTGGCAAAATTTCCTTTCACAGTAAAAAAAGACCTCAGAGATAATTATCCCTTTGGTCTTTTTGCTGTTCCAATAGAAAAAATTTCTCGCAYTCATGCCTCAAGCGGCACAACGGGTAAGCCCACTGTTGTCGGTTATACGCAGCAGGATATAGATGTCTGGTCAGAAGTGATCGCCCGCTGCATTCGCGCGGCTGGCGGGCGGGCGGGCGATATGGTTCATGTGGCCTTTGGCTATGGTTTGTTCACCGGCGGACTTGGTGCCCATTACGGGGCAGAACGCGCGGGCTGTACGGTGGTGCCGGCTTCTGGCGGGGCCACGGCGGCGCAGATCCAGCTTATTATGGATTTCAAACCGCGAATCATTATGGTAACGCCGTCCTATATGTTGTCGCTAGCGGATGCCTTTGACAAGGCTGGCATAGACCCCCGTTCGACATCTCTTGAAATTTCCATGCATGGGGCGGAGCCCTGGACCGAAGAAATGCGCCGTGAGATTGAGCAGCGTTTTGATGTGAAGGCCGTTGATATTTATGGCCTTTCCGAAGTGATGGGGCCGGGTGTTGGCTCTGAGTTTGGGGAAAGTCAGGATGGCCTGACTATTTGGGAAGATTTATTTTATCCGGAAATAATTGATCCGGAAACCGGTGAGCTTATGCCCGACGGCGAAGAAGGCGAATTGGTTTTTACCTCACTTTGTAAGGAAGCCTTTCCGATCATACGCTACCGCACCCGGGATTTGACAAGGCTGCTGCCGGGTTCCCTGTCCAAAATGCGCCGCATGGCGCGGATTTTTGGCCGAACAGATGATATGATGATCATTCGCGGCGTCAATATATTCCCGACCCAGATTGAAGAGATTATTTGCCGGGACGAACGGCTGACCCCTCATTATTTCTGTGAAATCCGTCGGCCAAAAGTCATGGATGAACTGACGGTTGTGGCAGAAGCCAAGATAGCCTTTTCAGATGATCATAACAGGTCGCATATCGAAGAAGAGCTGAAAAAGAGCATTAAAAATCTCTGCGGGGTGAGTGTGAAGGCAGATGTTCGGGAGCCGGGCGGCATTCCCCGCTCCGCAGGCAAAGCCCGGCGGGTTTTTGATTTCCGGAATTTGGCAAAGAAATAAGCCTAGGCGTAGAATACTCTAATATTTTCCAGAATTGCCGTAACAATCTGGCTCTGCCCCCCCAGGGGCGGGGCCTTGTGAAAGGAAAATTCGGGATATTTTTTTGCGGAATGATCTGTTTCAGCATATATATCAGACAGAAGACGCCCTGAAAACAAGAGATATGGCAGGATGATCACATGGTCATAATGTGACGCCGCCGCTTGCGCGAGGGCCGTGCCAAGACGCGGGACGGTTCCAGAATTATAACAATATCGGCTATCCCCCAGCTCAAGTCTTTCATGCAATTTTTGGCAGAGGTTTATGGTTTGATCAGTAATAAGGCGATCTTTTGATCCGCGCCCGACAAGGAGCAATTTACAGTCTTCTGTCCGCCCCTTTGGCATGACGGACATGATGGCACTGGCGGCGGCCTCAATAACGGCTGAGGAAAGCCCAAGAAATGAGCTATAATGAAGCCGTATATCTGGATGACTTGCGGCGAAATCAGAAATAATTTCCGGAATATCGCGGGTGGTGTGGCCCGCGTTATAAAGGGTGACGGGTTGCACGATGATGTCGCGGATGCCTTGATCATAGAATGCCTGAAGGCCTTCTCGGATGCTGGGGGCGTTAAATTCCAGAAAAGCGGTTCTGACCGGCTGATCCGGCATTTCCCGCCGGATCTTTTCCGCCAGATCATTAAGCTCTTTGGCGGCGTTTGGTGATCGACTGCCGTGGCCGCATAACAAGACAGCGGAGGGGGCAGCCTTTGCGGGCGATAATGGGCCGGTCATGCTATACTCTAATCATTTGCGTCAAATTTAATGCCTTGTGCCAGCGGTAATTCAGTTGAGTAATTCAGGGTGCTGGTCATGCGCCGCATATAGGCTTTCCAGCTGTCAGACCCGCTTTCGCGCCCGCCGCCTGTTTCTTTTTCACCGCCAAAAGCACCGCCGATTTCGGCGCCGCTGGTGCCAATGTTGACATTGGCAATGCCGCAATCACTGCCTGCTTCACAAGTGAAAGTCTCAGCCTCCAAAACATCACGGGTGAAAATCGCCGATGACAAGCCTTGGGGCACGTCATTCTGGCGCTGAATAGCCTCTGTCAGATCAGTATATTTGAAAATAAAAAGGATCGGCGCAAAAGTCTCTTCCTGCACATTATCCGCCTTGCCGGTCATTTCCACGATGGCCGGATTAACATAATAGGCCTCGGGAAAGTCAGCTTTCRTGATCCGCTCGCCGCCAATGATTTTCCCGCCATTTGATTTTGCCAGATTGAGGGCCGCCGTCATATYGTCATAGGCTTGTTGATCAATCAACGGGCCAACCAGCGTTTTGGGGTCAAGGGGATCGCCAATAGATAATCCCTGATATGATTTTTTCAGGCGCGATATCAGCTTGTCATAAATATCCACATGGACAAACACTCGCCGGGTCGAGGTGCAGCGTTGCCCGCAGGTGCCAACCGCGCCAAACAAGATGCCTTGAAAGGCTAAATCAAGATCGGCGGAAGGGGCGACGATAATGGCATTATTGCCGCCAAGTTCAAGAATGCTGCGGCCAAAACGGGCCGCGACTTTTGGTCCGACAATGCGGCCCATGGCGGTGCTGCCCGTGGCGCTGATAACGGGAATGCGCTTGTCATTGACCATAAGTTCCCCGATGTCGCGTTCCCCGATCAGAATTTGACTTAAGCCTTCCGGCGCATCTTCGCCAAAACGCTTGCAGGCTTCGATGAATATTTTTTGGCAGGCAATAGCCGTCAGCGGCGTTTTTTCCGATGGTTTCCAGATGGTGCTGTCGCCGCAAACCAAAGCCAAGGCCGCGTTCCACGCCCATACGGCCACGGGGAAATTAAAGGCTGAAATAATACCCACCGGCCCGATAGGCTGCCAATATTCGCGCATTTTATGAAGTGGACGCTCGGAGGCAATGGTCAAGCCATAAAGCTGACGGCTAATGCCCACAGCAAAGTCACAAATGTCGATCATTTCCTGAACTTCGCCGAGGCCTTCCTGATATATTTTTCCGCATTCCAGCGAAACCAGTGCGCCCAAGGCTTCTTTCTTTTCCCGAAGAATTTCCCCAAGCAGGCGCACCAATTCTCCGCGCCGAGGCCCCGGCACCATGCGCCAGTCTTTAAAGGCAGCGACAGAAGCAGCAACTTTTTGCTCTACTGTTTTGGTCGTGTCGGTGCGGACCATACCAATCTGTGTGCCATCACGCGGACTATGAACGGCCAATGTTCCGCCGCTAAGGTCGTTGTCCGTCAGGTTCAATTGGTTAAAGATTTCTTGAATATGCATGAGCTTTCCTGTGATTATTGCTTAATTTATTCTTTAATTCGATTATTTCTTTGAAAAATAGACATTTGTCAAYATRAATTGAACAATTATGATSYAATARTAGACTTATGRKTATRRTTTCTGGTTRCCGCTAYAGCAATAAYAAAAAGAAAAATTGGAAATGGGTAATAGAGTGTGCCGTCTACCAAGGCGTTTAGGGTGGCTGATAGGGCGAGGCCATAGGCCATCAGGGGCATAATGCCAATTGGTTCAGGGCAGCGATAAAATTCCCGGCCCTTGGTCCAGAATGTTGTGAAAATCCCGCCTAAAAAGGGCAAGCCCCCGATGACGCCCCAAGCGAGCAGGGCTTGAATAAGAATATTATGGGGTTGACCATATATTCCRAATGCAGATTGAATYACGGTTTTGGTTTGCCCCGCRCCGATACCAAACCAGATATTCTCTTTCCAKATATTAATYGCTTCTGCCCATATGGCGGTGCGTCCTGCGCTAAAGGCGGCWATGCTRTCTACCTCAGTRATTKKTGTSASRAAYCTGAAWATTCCATAWGAMSSGCTGGGTACAGGTAAGAATATTGATGTTACAGCCGCGAAAATCATAATTAAAATATTGCCGAGTAAAACTTTTTTCCAGTCAGCGGGTTTAAAGAATATCAACAGGCCGCCAATTGAGGCAACAACGGCAATAGTTGAGCCGCGCCCGCCGCTCCAGAAAAGCATGATCCAACAGATAAACAACATAAGAAAAATCAGGCCTGCGGGAAGCATTAAAGAATTTTTAAAGCTTTTACTCAGGAGGGAAAGCCCCAGAATGGTTGTGATACTGCCCAGAAAATAACCCAGGTGCCGGACATTCTCAAATCCGGGTAATGACCAGGACCAGTCGAAAMCAGGGCTGTCATAGGTTCCATATAGTTTTAACCAGAAAAAGGGCAGAAAAACAACGGCCGAAAGCAGGATGGAAAATATGAGTAGGCGGCCCGCTTGGGGCTGGATTTTTAAATAGCTGCTCAAGGCAACAAAAAAGAAAAAATGAATGAAAAATTGCGTTGTGACGATAATGCCGCCAGCTTTCAGGGGCATATTGGGAATATTAAACAGGGCAACAGCGGCCCAGATAAGAAAACCGATCCAAAGAATAGCCGGCAAGTGATTAATCGGGTAACCATGCCGCCATTTTGTGATCAGTAAAATAAAAATAAAAAGAATTTCTATGAAGCTGATCATGATATAAAACATAGGCTCCAGCATATTCCCCGTAAGAGGCGGGTAGGTGAAAACCCTGATTGTCGGGATGAATATGATGGCAAAAACAAGAAAACGACCCGCTAAATGCAATTGTTGAAAATTTGCCAGTGAAACGATATTGTGAAATGAAGTCATGGTTGTTTCCAGACGTTTAAAAACAGGAATAAACAAGAGCGTACCCCTGTTACAGCTTACGATCAAATTTTTCTGACAAGATGATGTGGCTTTCGGTTTTGATGATACCGTCCATCATGGCAATCTCGGTCAGAACGCGATCCATTTGGCGGTTGTCACGGGTTCTGATCACGGTAATGAAATCATAGAGGCCGGCCACCGTGACAAGGCTGTCTATTTCTGCCATGGCGCGCATTTTTTCTTCTATTTCTTTGGCCTTTTTGGGATCACGGGTAATTARRACATRGCAGCTTGAKTGRYTGTCAGCRTCAAAATCTTTTAATTTTAYGGTATAGCTGTCGATGATCTTTTCTTCGAGGCGCGTCAGCATCATATGGACAGTAGAYCGCGCTAAATTCAATTGCCGGCCCAATTCCGCCGCGCTTAATCGGCTGTTCACTTTAAGCAGATCCAAAAGCTTTTGTTCGTTATTTTTCAGCTTCATCCATAGACTTTCGTTATGTTCTTTTAGTTTTTTGAACAAATATATGTTTAATGTGACGATTAGTCATAATAATAGAATAATATCCCATGGGTCAATATATAATCCTTACCTTAGCTTTAATTAGATATGATAATGCTCTAGACTATTATATTAATATTTTTAACCAAAGTTTTAATCAGGGGGAGGGACGGGATGACCACAGTGGATAATGACATGTCAATTGTGATCATGGGCGGCGGGCCGGCAGGGGTTTTTACCGCTTGCGGCCTTGTTGATCTTGGCTACCCTACGACGATCATCACCCGGCCCCGGCCTTTTCCCGCGTGGGAGGGCATCTCTGAACGGCCCCGCACCAGTTTGCAGCATTTTGGATTTAGGGCGGCGACGGCGAGCATCGGCCCCATGGTGACCCGCGCGGCCCATTGGAATGGTCAGTCTCAAGCCCAGAACCGGGAATATATCCTCAACCGTCAAACGTTCGATCAGGCTTTGTTACGGGATGCAAAAAACAAAGGCGTTCAGATCATTCATGGCCGTGTGGAAAAGGCCGTGCGCCAGGAAGGTGGCTGGGATGTCTCATATATCACTTCAGATGCGCCGCCATATCAAAAAACCAAGATCAAGGCGGATTTTCTGGTAGAGGCGCGGGGGCGTGAGAGNAAGCTTGCCAAAGGGGGTGATATCGCAGAAGGTGATGTTACGTCCGGGCCAGCCACCTCTGCTTTGCTGAAATCTTATGAGGTTTCCCCGGATCTTGACGCCATGACGTCGGTGGCGTCTTTTCCAAAAGGCTGGGCGTGGTTCCTTAGGGACGGCGAAGGGACGGCTATTCTCCAGATATTTATCAGCAGTGAAAAAGGAGGACTTCCCTCCAAAGTGGGGCTGGAACAATATTTTTTAGAATTGATTAAAATATTGCCTGAGTCCGAAGCATGGCTGCGCGGGGCCAGAGCGCAAACAAGCGGTGTTTCCGTTCGAACGGCGGCGGTCAGTAAGGCGGCCTCTGCAGGTGGGAATGATTTTCTGGTAGTGGGTGACGGCGCCCTTGCCCTTGACCCTTTGTCGGGCAACGGTATTTTTTATGCAATTGGAAGCGGACTTTCGGCGGCGCCTGTGATCAATAGTCTGCTTAAAAAGCCGGAAGATAAAGATCTGGCCCTTCAATTTTATCAGGAGCGACTCGATAATGCTTTTAAAGCGGGCTGTCTTATGGGGCGGGAATTTTATGCCGCCGAGGAACGCTGGCCGGAGGAGGCATTTTGGAAGGCGCGCCGCCTATGGCCGCAAGRCGGCGGCCCYTCTCAYCCRGATATCATGRCACAGCCCGCCAGAATTTGTCARAAACCCGTGGTTAAAGAGGGCTTCATCGCGCTTGAAGATGTCATAGTCACGRCGGATCATCCACGCGGGGTCTGGAAAATTGACGGTATTCCCCTGGTTAAACTTATGACATTTCTGGCGGCAAAGAATACTGACYGTGAAACTGCGGCGGCTTTCGGGGCCGAGGCSGCGCAAGTGACTGCCGCRCAAAACTGGTTAATATCCAGAAATATACKRCCAGAAAMMYMCSRGAAGCATAATAGGAAAACTTGATTTGGATCAGACGGAGAAAAATAAAARAAAGCGCCAGAATGCGCTGGCATGGGTGGGCCGGTTTATCCGCCCCGAAGTCAAATCCTTAAGCCTTGTCATGCTGCTGGCGGCCTGTATGACGGCTTTTGCGCTGGCCCAGCCTTATTTTACAAAAATACTGATTGATGACGGCTTGATGGCGGGCAATATGAATGTGGTGATCCGCTTTGCGGTGCTGATCATTATTATGGCGATTATCGTTTTTGTTGTCAGCGGATTTAACCGCTGGCTATATGTGGCTTTGTCGGGCCGGATTTTATTTCAGCTCAGAGAAGATGTTTATGGCCGCCTCATGAAATTATCGCCGGATTTTTTCGGCCATTGGCGCACCGGGGATATTGTCTCGCGCCTTGACGGTGATGTGGCGGAGGTTCAGCGCTTCGCCACCGACAGCCTTCTGGCTGTTGTCAATGGCACATTGGCCCTCATCGGCAGTCTGGCCATCATGCTGATGCTCAGCTGGCAATTGACCCTGATTGCTTTTGCCCTGTTGCCGTTGCAGGTTATATTCCTGCGAAGAATGCGCCCCCTGGTGGAAAAAGGCAGTTTAACCCTGCGGGAAAAATCATCGGACATCAGCAGCTTTTTCATTGAAACCCTGTCATCGGTTAAATTCATTCAGTCCATGTCGGGGACTGCCGGTGAGCAGGAACGGCTGTCAAAGCTTAATCGCTCATATCTGGACGAACTGTTGAAATTACAGGTCATCAACCATATGACCGGCGGCATTCCCGGATTATTGACCAGTGCGGCCACCGCCGGCGTTTTTATTCTTGGCGGCTATTATATCACGCAAGGCTCGGCGACCATCGGCACGCTCATCGCCTTCTCCGCCTATATGGCGCGGGCGACAGGGCCGGTGCAGACGTTCCTTGGGCTTTATGTGGCCTATCAGCGCGCGATGGTCAGTCTGGTGCGGGTGCGGGAGCTGAGAAAGCAAAGAATATTGATTCACGACCCTGAAAAACCAATTTTGATCGAAGGCAAGCCGCGCGGCGATATAAGGCTGAATCAGGTCAGCTTTTTTTATGACAAGGCACGGGCCCAAGGGGTGCGTGATATCTCGCTGCATATCTCCCCTGGCGAGAAAATTCTCATCACTGGCCCGTCTGGCTCTGGCAAATCAACGCTGATTAATTTGCTGCACCGTCATTATGACCCCGTCAGCGGGGGCATTATGATGGACGGCGTGCGGTATATTGATATGTCCCTGAAACAATTGCGCGGTATTATCGCGGTGGTGGATCAAAATACCATCCTGTTTCATGGTACCGTCAAGGAGAATATCACCTACGGCGTGCCAGAAGCCACGATGGATCAAGTGATCATCGCGGCCAAGGCATCGCGCATTGATGATTTTATTCAGAGCCTGCCCGAGGGATATGATACCCACATCGGGGAGCGGGGCGCGCGCCTGAGCGGGGGACAAAAACAACGTATATCCATCGCCCGTGCCTTGTTGATGGATCCGCAGATATTGATTCTGGATGAGGCCACATCGGCTGTCGATCAGGAAACCGAGGCGGAATTTCAGGATATGCTTGATCAGTTTTTTGCAGACCGAACCCGTATTATCATCAGTCATCATGTGGGCGCGATCCATAATCTGGACAGAATTTTTTCCATGCAGAACGGCATTTTAACCGAGGTTACGCCATGAAGACAAGACCGATTCGTCTCGGCCTGGTGGATAGCGGGCTATCGGCTAGTCAGGAAAAGCATGTGGTGGCCGGACGCGGCTTTTCGACAGATACCAAAGAACAGACCATTGTAGATGCGCTTGGACATGGCACGGCTGTTTGTGACGTTATTCTGCATTATGCCCCAAAGATCGCCTTGTATAACGCGCAGGTTTTTGAAGGGCGCGGGGTAACGACGGCGGCATCAGTGGCCGCTGCCATTGACTGGCTAGTGCAGGAAAAGGTCCCTGTGATTAATTTAAGTCTGGGCCTGCGGGAGGATCGCGCAATATTGAAAGAAGCCTGTGCCAAGGCTGTGGCGGCGGACATCATTCTCATTGCGGCGGCTCCTGCGCAAGGCCGTGCGACCTATCCATCGGCTTATCCCGGGGTCATCCGGACGACAGGGGACGCCCGCTGCGCGGTGGGGGAAATATCTTTTCTTGATTCTGTTCAGGCCGATTTCGGGGGATGTGCGCGGGGCATTAGCCCTGATCAGACCCCCCCCCAAGTCAGGCAGGTCAGGCAAGGCAGGCCGAAAATGCAAGGGTCGGGGGGGCAAGCATAGGCACCGCGCATGTTTGCGGTCAGGTCGCGGCCTATTTACAGACCGGCGGAAGAGTGTCATCTGTTCGGGAATGGCTTGTCTCTCGGGCAGATTATCTTCATAATGAACATAGAACAGCGTAAAATATACAGAATAAATATAATGGGCATCATGTCAGAAGAAAATTTTTCCATCGCGGGGTCAGAAGATTGGTTGACCAAGTTAAATAAAACCATCTGCAAGCTGGGGCGGGCGGAATTTGAGGATAGCCTGTTTGATCTGGTCAATGCGGCGGTTGGCGTGGATCATTGCGCGGTTTTCATTAATAACAACGATGGTACAACGGCCCATCTTTTCACCAAAAGCAAGCTGGACGCGGATATTTGCAAGAGCCTTGCCAATGCCTATACAGAAGGGTTTCATGTTAAGGACCCCAAGCTTGCGCCGGCCCGGAAGGGCTTGAAAAAATCCAGTGATATAAGGCCGGATGATATCAAAATGACGCTGTTGCCCTATATGCCGACCACGGCCTATGATCAGGAATATCAGGATCGTTTTTTTAAGGATACCGGACTGGTTGACAAGGTTTCAAGTCTGCTTCAAACCCGCCAATATACCATTTATTGCAGTTTCTATCGCCTAACGGACAGGGGCCGTTTTGCGCCGCGAGAATTCAATGATTTATCCCGTATTTTGCCTATATTGACCAATTTGATTTTTAAACATTCCCGTTTACTTGAGCTGAAGGGAAATAGTTCCGAATTAGCTGACCCAATCATCACCCAGGTGGCGTTGAGCCGTTCTCCTGATGCGATGACGCATTTGCTCGGGGCGAAAAACGAGATCTTCGGCCAATTGACAACGCGGGAGCGAGAGGTCTGTATTCGGATTTTGCAAGGCTACAGCTCTGAGGCCATATCGCTTGATTTGAATGTGGCGAAATCAACCATCAATACCTACCGCAAGCGGGCTTACGCACGGCTTGGCATTTCTTCTCAGAATGAACTCTTCAGCCTGTGTCTGGAATTTATATCCGTCGTTGGATAACCCTCTCCCCATAAATCTGCTATACTAAAGCTGTCCCCATTTATGTGGACAGACAGTTATTTATTTAACATCTATAACAGTATCAAATGAAATCACAAAAACATCACAGCCATAATCAGGGAAAATGAAATATGACCGACAAGAAATTTGCCTCAAAGAAATTTGCTTCTCAGGCCGACATGGAAGAAAAGAAAATCTCTTTTACCAAATTATCCGAGCATGCCTATGCCTTTACCGCAGAAGGTGATCCGAATACGGGCGTCATCATTGGCGATGATTGTGTCATGGTTCTGGACACGCAGGCAACGCCTGTGATGGCCCAATTGGTCATCAATGAAATTCGTAAAGTGACTGATAAACCAATTAAATATGTTGTGCTGACCCATTATCATGCGGTGCGTGTTTTGGGGGCCAGCGGCTATARCCCGGAWCATATWATTTGYAGCATGGANNCRCGGGATYTGATCGTCGAGCGGGGCGARCAGGATTATAAATCAGAATATGAACGTTTCCCGCGTCTGTTTGATGCCATCGAAAGCGTKCCCGGWCTCACATGGCCGACCCAGACRTTYAARGGYGARATGACCATCTGGCTCGGCAGTGTCGAAGTGCAGTTGAAACAGGTTGGACGCGGTCATACCAAGGGCGATACCATTGCGTGGCTGCCCGATGACWAGGTGCTGTTCAGCGGCGATCTGGTTGAATTTGGCGCGACGCCCTATACGGGGGATGCCTACCTTGAAGATTGGCCGGCAACCCTGGATAATCTGGTGGCGATGAAGCCCGAGAAACTGGTGCCGGGGCGGGGTGATGCCTTGATGAATGCGGATCAATGTATGGAGGCGCTAACTGAAACCCGTGCCTTCATCAGCGATATGTATGGTTCGGTCAAGGCCTGTCAGGCCAAGGGTATGGATTTGAATAGTACCTATAAAACCACGTTGGAAGCCTTGAAGCCAAAATATGGTCATTGGGTAATTTTTGAGCATTGCCTGCCTTTTGATGTGACCCGTGCCTATGACGAATGTCAGGGCATTCGCGATCCGCGTATCTGGACCGCAGAAAGAGACAAGAAAATGTGGGAAGATTTGGAGGGGTAGTCCCGCCCCGTATTAAGATCACTAGACACAAGGAAAATGCGTAATGTTAAATACATATACTTGGCCTGAATATCCGTACGTACAATCGGATGACCAGAAAAATGGCATCATAAAGCGAAAGCCCGTCATTGTCATCGGGGCGGGGCTGATTGGGTTATCTGCGGCACTGGATTGTGCGCGGCTTGGCATTCCTGTGATTATWCTGGATGATAATAATACGGTCAGTATTGGGTCGCGGGCGGTATGTTATGCCAAGCGTCCTCTGGAGATATGGGACCGTCTTGGCATTGCGGACAAGATGGTTGAAAAGGGTATAAGCTGGAATGTGGGCAAGGTTTTCTTCAAGGAAGATCTGGCTTATGAATTCGATCTTCTGCCTGAAAAGGGCCATAAGATGCCGGCCATGATCAATCTTCAGCAATATTACTGCGAAGAATTTCTGGTGGATGAGGTCATGAAACATAGTGACCTCATTGACCTGCGCTGGAAACATAAATTGATCAGCCTGACCCAGCATGATGACCATACCAGTCTGCAGGTGGAAACGCCGGACGGCATCTTTACCATGGAATGTGACTGGATGATTGCCTGTGACGGGGCCAATAGTATGGTGCGCGACATGGTCAAAGCTGATTTCACGGGCCAGTTTTTTCAGGATCGTTTTTTGATTGCCGATGTGGTTATGAAGGCGGATTTCCCCACAGAACGCTGGTTCTGGTTTGATCCCACATTCCATAAAAACCAATCGGCTCTGCTTCATAAACAGTCCGATGATGTCTGGCGTCTGGATTTTCAAATGGGCTGGGACGCGGATCCGAAAGAGGCGACGAAACCTGAAAATGTCATTCCTTTGATCAAGGCCATGCTCGGCAATGATACGGAATTTGAGTTGGAATGGGTGTCTATCTATCAATTTGCCTGCCGCCGCATTGATAATTTCCGGTATGGCCGCATATTATTTGCCGGTGACGCGGCGCATCAGGTGTCGCCTTTTGGCGCACGCGGTGCCAATACAGGCATTCAGGATATTGACAATCTCACATGGAAATTAAAAATGGTCATGGACGGTGATGCGCCGATCGAATTCATGGATAGCTATGACGAAGAGCGCGCCTTTGCCGCTGATGACAATCTGTTGAATTCCACGCGCTCAACTGATTTTATCACACCGAAAAGCAAAAGCAGCCGTATTTTCCGGGATGCGGTTCTGGAGCTGTCGAAGAAATATGAATTTGCCCGCCCCCTGGTTAATAGTGGCCGTTTGTCCATGCCAACGCCTTATGTGAATTCCTCCCTGAATACGGCGGATGAGGATGGTTTTGAGGGCGGCGTGGCCCCGGGCACCAACTGCGCCGATGCGCCGATCATCGCGGACGGCGCGGAAGGCTGGTTGCTGAATGTTTTAAGTGATGACTTTACCGTGCTGGTTTTTGGGGATGCGCCCGATATGTCAGAAATCAAGCTGGGCAATATAAAGGCGCAGGTGATCACGGTGGGGGCGCAGTTCGAAGATAAAGCCGGCCTGCTGACCCAAAGATATGACGCGGCGGGCGGCGCCGTATATCTCATCCGTCCGGATCATCATGTGGTCGCCAGATGGCGAAAGTTTGATGAAGGAAAGATTATCGCTGCCTTAGCACGGGCAACAGGTCAAAAATAAAATTACCGGAGAATAAACATGTCATTAAATTTAAAAAGAAATATAGCGCGGCCCGATGATTTTTATCAGGAACTGATTGATATGCAGCGGGACATGGAAGAAGATCAGGTGCAGGTTATGAATGCCAAGCTGATTCTGATCCTGTCCAACCATATCGGCGATCACAAGACTTTGTCCGAAGCCATGAGTTTGGCAAAAAGTTAACGCCCGTCTTTAATCGGCCTGAACTATTACACTGAAATCACCAACATTTGACGCGAAAGATTACATTTGGTAACATTCCCGAAACTATAATGATGAGCCTTGATAAAAGGGCCGTGATATTGATAGCTTCAATTAAAATATAGTAGGGACTGAATGGAAATAGTTTATCCCAATGAGAAAATATCTCCCATTGACCAAGCGGAGCTATGGGCGCAGTCTTTGAGGGCGGTCTGCGGGAGCTTTCAAACTTTCTCCAGTGACTGGTCCAATTTCAAAGGCACCATTGATTTGCGCAATATCGGCGGTTTTGATGTTGCAGGTATCTCCATGAATGCGGATAAAGTTGTGCGATCCCGCAAGCAAATCGCCCATGACGATGACAAATATTGTTTCCTTATTATGCAGATGCAAGGCCGGGCGGTTCTGTCACAGCGCAATAATGAGGCCTTTCTTGAACCCGGCGATATGGCTTTGATTGATTCCGGCTATCCCTCTGAATTTGTTTACGATGGATTTATGCAGCAGATTTCCCTGCATATCCCAAGGGAGACTTTGGAGTCCTGCATGCCGAACCGGCGTATTGAGGAAGCCCGCACCATATCCGGCACGTCTGGAATGGGGGCGGTTATTCGGGATTTTCTCAAGTCCACCTATAATGAGGCCGCCTATATAGAAGAAAAAGACAGGATAACAGTTCGGGGATCGTTGCTTAATTTTCTGGCCGCGACACTGCGGGGGCATGAACCGGAACGGACGCTGGCCCTAAAAGTACGTCAGCTTTCCCGAATTCGGAAAAATATCGAACAGCATCTTACCGATCCATATTTATCACCAACGATGATCGCGGAATTGAGCGGAATTTCCACGCGGCATCTGCATCGCCTGTTTCAGAGGGATGGCGTATCATTCGGGGAATGGGTGCGCAAACGCCGCCTCGCCGAAGCCCGCCGGCAACTGGCAAATAAACACTTCAAAGATCACAGCATCATCCAGATTGCCTTCCACTGGGGTTTTAATGATGCGGCACATTTCAGCCGCGCGTTTCGACAAGAGTTTGGAGTCTCGCCCAGCAAATACAGAGTAAATACAGGATGAGAACTCAGGGTCTTTGGTAAAACTTCACAGACTCAAGAGTAAGTTATGGAGGATAAAGCTTTTTGTCACTCTGCAACGCCCTTGCTGGCACGCTCAGACAAGAAAAGCCCATATGTATGATGTTAATATGGGGAAAATAATAACAATAATAACAATGCGTAAAATATATTCATAGAAAATAGAGGAAGTGACCATGCGGGAAAATATACAACCAACATTATGGCGGACATTAACCGGAACAACGTGCTTTGCAGCCTTGTTTGCTCTGGGGGCTGCGGCACCCACCATAGCGCAAGAAGCTGAAAAAGAATTTGCCGGCCTGGAAGAGATTGTCATTACGGCGTCTAAAAGAGAGCAGACCCTGCAAGAAGCCGGCATGTCCGTGACCGCCATTAGCGCACTGGATCTGGAAAGAATGGGCGCAACATCATTCATTGATTTCGCGGTACGGATACCGAATCTGGGTTTCGGCAACGAATCTGATGGCCGGTTTAATTCGAACTCTCCGGCCATTCGCGGTGTTTTTGGCGACAATACCACCGGTTTTTACATTGATGACATCCCGCTTCCGGCCTCCATGCAGCCTCGGGTCATTGATATTTCACGCATTGAGGTATTGCGCGGACCGCAGGGCGACCTTTATGGTGCTCGTTCTATGGGCGGTACAATCCGCCTGATCACGGAACAGCCTGATTTCGATGGTGTCTTCGGTTCTATCCATTCTACGCTGTCAACGGTCAAGGAAGGTGATTTTAACTGGTCAATTGATGCCTCTGCTAATCTGCCCGTGATAGAGGATAAGCTTGCGGTACGWGCAACCGCTTATTTTGGTCAGAATTCCGGTGTCTTTGACCGGGAGTATATTCCGAGCWGGACCAATGCGCAGACCGGGGAAGTTATTCAGAATACCGGCCCGGCCTTTGAAACCAATGAAAATGTTGATGACGAAACATATGGTGGTTTTCAGCTAGCGGCCAAGGCGCAGATTTCTGAAAATGTTACCTTTACGCCGAGGGTCATGTATCAGAAAACCAGTGCTGATGGTCTGCCATTTGCCGATAATTCACCGGATAACTTTACCGAGAGACGTTTTTTTGATACCGAAGAGCCTGGCAGTGACCGCTGGTGGCTGGCGAGCGGTACTTTTAATTGGGATATAGATGGTGGCACGGTCACGTCAACAACATCGTATTTTGACCGTCTGGTTGACGAGAGGGAAGAGGAAGCCTCATTCCTGCATTTCCTGTTTAATCAGGTYATTGGCTTTCCCATTGACCCTCTGGCCTCGCCCATTGACAGRAATATCCGTAATAAATCCTTTGTTCATGAAACCCGTTATACTTCTGATTTTGACGGGCCATTTCAGGTAACGGCAGGCATTTATTATCAAAGAAACAAACAACGCCTGCGGTATCCACCGGCCCTTCAGCCGGGTCTGAATGCTGCGGTTAATGCCGTTACAACTGGCATTCCTGAAATCGGAGGGCCAATTGACATTGCCCCCGGTGATCTGATTTTCACCACCAATAATATATTTAATACCAGAGAATATGCTGCGTTCGGCAATCTGACCTATGATATTACTGAGAGGATTTCCATTACGGCTGGGGGACGTTATTATAAAACGGAAACGTCAACTTTCATCGAATCCGACGGTTTTGCCAATGATGGCCCTTCGCGCGTTCCAGGCGATCTAAGCCAAAGTGACGTAAAGCAATCTGAAAACGGTTTTAATCCGAAATTGCTGATACAGGCTAACCTCAGCGAAGAAGTCGATATTTACGTGGTAGCGTCCAAAGGCTATCGTATCGGCGGTGCTAATGGTAATCTGCCTCTTGGATTATGCGGCGATGAACTTGATACACTGGGTATTAACCCTGCRGATGTAACAACCTTTAATTCAGATTCTCTATGGAGTTATGAAGGCGGAGCCAAATCCCGTTTATTTGACAACCGGGTATCTCTGAATGTATCGGCCTATTTTATTAAGTGGAGCGATATTATTCAGCAAAACCGTCTGGCTTGCGGCTTCCAGTATAAAGCCAATGCCGGTCAGGCCGAAATTAGGGGTTTTGAAGTTGAATTGACMGCGGCACCGATTGATGGTCTGACATTGAATTTTGCGTTAGGTTATGCCGATGCAAAGATTACTGATGTGGGGACGCCGCCAGTAGCCGGGGTTAATCTTGGTGATAAAATTCAGGGTGTGCCAAATTGGACAGTATCAGCATCGGGCGAATATATCTTTCCGATCGCAGATGAAATGGACGGCCTCCTTCGGGCGGATTTCAACCATTATGGCCGCAGTTTCAGTTCAAATAACGAGGCCTCCGCCGCGACYCAGCGTGAACGCCCGGCATGGACCGCGCTTAATCTTAGGGCGGGTATTATCCGGGAAGACTGGGAAATTACCCTGTTTGTGGATAATGTGACCAATACCCGTGCTAATCTGGCGGACAGCCGGTCTATTGCGGCGGAAACACCGGGCCGTCAGCGCATCGTGACCAATCGTCCCCGAACTATCGGGATTGATGTGAGGAAACGCTTCTAAGCCATAAGGATTGCGGGGGCGGGCATGGATATGCCTGCCCTTTTTCTCTCGATGGTCGAATTTATTTTTTTACAAATTTTTTATAGTTTATATTTTAGGTTCGGGACATGAAATTCACGACTACCATTTTTGCTGTCTTTATTCTGGGTTCAGGGTTGTTCTTGTCGTCTTGTTCAGAGGAACAGCCTGATGCTTTTTCAAATTTATCCGATGAAGAAATGCAGGCGGGCCGCGCATTACTTGCGGATAATTGTTCCGGCTGCCATATGGAATCCGAGGATGGCAATTTCAGCCGCATCAGCCAGATACGGAAAACGCCCGAAGGCTGGGATATGAATATCGCCCGCATGATGATTTTTCACGGGCTGGATATTGACGCGAAAGATCGCCGCAGTCTGGTGAAATTTCTGGCGGATACTCAAGGGTTGGCGCCTTCCGAAACGGCGGCGCACCGGGATGTTCTGGAGCGCAAACATAATATAATAGAGCAGGGCGCAGACCCTGACCTTATGGCCATGTGCGCGCGCTGCCATACCTATGCTCGTGTGGCTTTGCAGCGGCGGGACAGCGAGGAATGGCAAAATCTGGTTCATATGCATCTGGGCCAATGGGCCTCTATCGAATATCAGATGCTCGCGCGGGAGCGGGATTGGCGGGCGGATGCCCTGGGTCCTGTTTCGGAAAAACTGGGCCAGATGTATCCCCTGAAAACCCCGTCTTGGGATGAATGGCAAGCCACGAAATGGCAAGATATGTCCGGCGCATGGCGTATGGTTGGACATCTGCCGGGCCGGGGTTATATGGACGGCATTATGARAGTAACGGCGATTGGCGGCGATCGCTATGACGTGACTTATGACCTGATTTATTCTGATGGCAGGGCCGTTGCCGGCACGGGGAAATCCATCGTTCATTCCGGTTATGAATGGCGCGGCGCGGCCACATTGGGCGACCAGAAATACCATCAGATATGGGCCGCATCCGAAGGCGGCAATGTCATGACCGGACGGTTCTTTAAACGAGACCATCCCGAAGATGGCATGATCATTACCGCATGGCGTCAAACGGCGGATGCCCATGGGATTATAAAGCAGGGTATTATGAATATTGTCCCCTCGGCCCTGAAGGTCGGCCAAGAGACAGAAATTGTCATCAGCGGCGTTAATTTAACTGGTGATGTCAGCATTTCCGGGGCCGAAGTGGCCATCAAAAGCGCAACGCCGGGCCGCATTGTTATTTCGGCCATGGCACAGGAAATGGCCGGTTCCGTGATGCTCGCCGTGGGTGAGGATAATGTTGTGATGAACATCTATAGTCAAGTTGACTATATTAAAGTCACGCCGGATTATGGCATCTCTCGCGTTGGCGGCGGGGGCGGACCTATTCCTAAAGTCATAGCACAATTCGAAGCAACCGGCTATTCAAATGGCCCTGACGGGCTGGCCAATACGGATGATGATATTTCGCTTGGCATGGTGCCAGTGGCGTGGTCTTCGGAAAATTACAGCGCGGCCGCCGCGGCCATGCAGGATGCGAAATATGCCGGCCATATTACCGTAGAGGGGACCTTCATTCCGGCCATYGCCGGCCCGAACCCCGCGCGAAAATATGGTACCAATAATGTGGGCGACCTGAAGGTTATTGCCACTTACCGCGACGCAGAGAGAATATTGACCGCAGAAGCGCATTTGATTGCCACCGTACAGCGCTGGAATAATCCGCCTATCATGTAAGCAGGATCAAGATCATGAAACATTTAAAACCCATGAATAAAAAAGCCCACCAGCTTACCCAGTCAGGTGATGCGGGCGCCAGAGAAGAAGTCTTTGCCATGCAATCCATCGCGGGCTGCACCACATCGGTGGATCCCGGATGGGAAGTGGATCCGTTCGGGGGCGTTGCCTCCCTTTGTCAGCCCATGGAGGCGGATTTATATGGCTGCTCTGACCCATGCTGGTGGCCTGCCGCTGTTCCTGACACGGTCAATACTTATCCCGACTGGTCAAAACTGGAGGATACCCGCAAGAATTGGCGTAAATTACAAGCCGTTTTTCCAGAGGATTGATATTGTGAAAAAAATTTATAAATTACCGGTTATTCTTACGGTATTTCTCTTGGCTTTTTTGGTATCACCCTTGTCATATGCCAAAGAAGATAGCGCCAAAGAATATATTGCCAAAGAGTATATGATCGTTGGCGCGCGTCCGGACAAGCTGTTTGTTATCGACATAAAAGCCCGTAAAGTTGAAAAAACCTTCACCATACCCGACAGCACCGCTCCGCAGAATATCGTGATCTCGCCGGATGGTAAAATCGCTTATGTGGTCACCAATRGCCTRAAGTCCATTGTGGGYATYGAACTGGAAGASGGYAAYGTGGTTTTTCGCGCCGACCTTGATTATAAGGATRACGARAGAACATGGAATTATGGCATTGATTTAAGCCCGGATGGTTCCGAGATTTATTCCTATGATATTCCGACAAARATTCATCTTGACCGGTTTGAATCTCTTGAGCCGCGCTTAAGTGTTTTTAAAACAAACGCCGGATTAGAGGCCGTGGTGGCCCGGGAATTTCCCATGCCGCGCCGGATTCATCTATTGATGACGGCCAAAAGCGGTACGCTTTATGCCATGGGTTGGGATTTTTATAAAATAGATGTTCAAACGGGCGCTTATGAAGTGGCCTATCCCTTGCGCCATTGGACAAAGGAAAATCTGTCGCAGCCCGACGCGCTGGCTTTTTGGCCCAGCTGGGATAATAACGGCATTTTCTCAACCCCGATCTATTATGCCCGCACGGATATGGCCGAAGATAACATGGCCCGTTACCGTACGGGGGTGCTGTCCCTTGATCTTAAGACAGAAAAATTTGATATGATTGACTTTCAGGGAGAGCCAGAGGTTCTGTTCAGTACGGTCTATCATCCAGATCGCAAAACCGCCTATGCCGCTTATAATACCCTGCTTAAAATTGATCTGGAAAAGGCTGAAACGATCAAACGTATAGATCTCGACCATTCTTACTATCAGACGGAAATTTCCGCTGATGGCACGGAAGTTTACGTGGGCGGGACGGCCTGTGATATTGCCATATATGACAGCAAAGACCTGTCGCGTATCGGCGAAGTCATCTTGCCGGGTTGCCCTGATATGGGGGCCACAGTGCTCAGAATGATCCATAAATAAGATTGCCCAGAAATGAAGAAGAAACGAAGCAGAAAACTAATCACCCGAGACTATAATGGAGACTATGATGGAATATAATTTATATATAAATGGTGCGTCTGTACCAACCGCAACACATATGGATATATTCAATCCGGCTACGGGTGAATTATTGGGCAAATGTCCGGTGGCGGGCCGGGCCGAACTGGACGCTGCCGTGGCCGCCGCAACAGCGGCTTTTAAGTCATGGAGCAAGGTGAGCAATGATGATCGCAAGGCCGCCTGCCATGCCATTGGCAAAGTTTTGGAAGATAACGCGGAGGAGCTGGCAAAATTATTGACGCAGGAACAGGGCAAGCCGCTGAAYGGTSTSGGRTCSCGCTTTGAGCTKGGCGGYTGTCAGGCMTGGACYCATTTTACSGCYGATCTGGAATTGCCSRTRGAGGTCRTKCAGGATAAYGAAGARGGCCGSGTKGARCTKCACCGCAARCCYMTTGGYGTTGTTGGCTCSATCACSCCGTGGAACTKKCCMTTGATGATYGCCATCTGGCATGTGATYCCGGCYCTTCGCACCGGCAATACCGTGGTTATCAAGCCYTCGCCCTTTACSCCGCTCAGCACSCTGCGCATGATTGAAYTGATCAGCGGCACTTTGCCCAAGGGCGTTTTAAATGTGATCAGTGGCCGGGATGATCTGGGCCAGATGATGAGCGAGCATGAGGATATTCATAAAATCRTYTTCACCGGATCATGTGCCACCGGCGAAAAAATCATGGCGAGCGCGGCCCCGACCCTGAAGCGTCTGACACTGGAGTTGGGCGGCAATGATGCGGGCATTGTCCTGCCGGATGTGGATGCCAAGGCCATTGCCGAGGGTCTTTTCTGGGGGTCTTTCATTAATGGCGGCCAAACCTGCGCGGCTTTGAAAAGATTATATGTCCATGCGGATGTTTATGACGATGTCTGCGCGGCCCTGACCGAATTTGCCCGTAATATACCCATGGGGAACGGCCTTGATGAAAATATGATCATGGGGCCTGTACAAAATGAAATGCAATATAACAAAGTCAGAGATTTGGTCGAGGATGCGGTGGCGGGCGGGGCGCGCGTTCTGCTCGGGGCTAATCCAAAGGGTGGGACGGGATATTTTTATCCCCTGACCATTCTGGCAGATGTCGGCGACGGCACGAGAAT